>CAOOJO010000436.1 GCA_948496895.1 uncultured Acetatifactor sp.
CCTCCCGGCAGGGCAGGCAGGCTCTTGTCCCCTGTCACGTTCACAAAGGCCGAATAAAAGACCCTTTTCAGCTCGAATTTCTGATAAAGGCTCTCCGCTACGTTGATAATCTGATAGTCGCTCTCCGGCGTGGCTCCGATGATCATCTGGGTGGACTGGCCCCCACCCACGAATTTCGGGGCGTTGCGGTAGAGCGCCAGGTCGTTTCGGTTCACCTGGATGCCGGTCTGAATCTGCCGCATGGGGGTCAGGATACTCTTGCGGTGCTTATTGGGCGCCAGGCTGCGCAGCCCCTCCGCCGTGGGAAGCTCCAGGTTGACGCTCATCCTGTCCGCCAGATAGCCGGTCTGCTCGATGATTTCCGATGCCGCCCCGGGGATGGCCTTCACATGGACATAGCCGTTGAACCGGTAGCGGTTGCGCAGCAGCCACACCGTGCGGCAGATCAGCTCCTGGGTAAAGGTTGGGGTGCCAATGACACCGGAGCTTAAGAACAGACCCTCGATATAGTTCCTGCGGTAGAACTCCATGGTCAGGGTGCAGATCTCCTCCGGGGTGAAGGTGGCCCTGGGCACGTCGTTGGAGCGGCGGTTGCGGCAGTATTTGCAGTCGTAGACGCACTCATTGGTCAGCAGTATCTTCAGGAGGGAGATGCACCTCCCGTCCCCGGCGAAGCTGTGGCAGATGCCGGCCGCCACGCAGTTGCCGATGCTCTTGCCGTCCCCCTTACGGTCCACGCCGCTGGAGGTACAGGCCACGTCGTACTTGGCCGCGTCCGTCAGGATGTTCAGTTTGTCCTCCAGGGGCATGTCCCGATTGTTTATCAGATATTCCATTCCCGTGCACCTTCGCTTCCTTTTTCGGAACCAGCATTCTGCCCGCGAAAAGGCAGAACATTTGTTCTTTCTTTTTAGGATAGCACATATGTTCTACTTTCGCAAGTGTTTTAAAAAAACTATTGCAAAATCCCCCGGAAAGTGTATAAAATGAATAGAGTGAAAAATGCTTTCGCAAAGAAAGATAGCAGAGAAAGGATTATCCATATGTCAAGCTTTTCATTCCCAAAAGACTACAGATCCGGCCTGAACCTGTACCAGACCCAGGTAGCCATCAAGCAGGTAAAGGACTTCTTCCAGACGCTTCTGGCGGAGCGCCTCAACCTCCTTCGCGTGTCCGCGCCCCTCATGGTGGATCCGAAGTCCGGCCTGAACGACAACTTAAACGGCGTGGAGCGCCCTGTGTCCTTCGATATCAAGCACCAGGTCGGCCGGGAGGCGGAAATCGTCCACTCCCTGGCCAAGTGGAAGCGCTACGCGCTGAAGAAGTACGGATTCTCCGTGGGGGAGGGGCTATACACGGACATGAGCGCCATCCGCAGGGACGAGGCGACGGACAACATCCACTCCATCTACGTGGATCAGTGGGACTGGGAGAAGGTCATCACCAGGCAGCAGCGCAACCTGGACACCTTGAAGGATGTGGTCAGGATTGTATACAAGGTGCTGCGCAAGACAGAGAAATACATGTCCATCCACTATGATTATATAGAAGAGATACTTCCCCACGACATCTTCTTCGTCACCACCAGTGAGCTGGAGGAGATGTTCCCGGATAATACGCCCAAGGAGCGGGAGTACTACATAGCCAAGGCCAAGGGCGCGGTGTGCATCATGCAGATCGGCGGAGCCCTGGGGAACGGTAAGCCCCACGACGGGCGGGCGCCGGACTATGACGACTGGACGCTGAACGCGGATATCGTGGTCTACTATCCCGTCCTGGACATCGCCCTGGAGCTGTCCAGCATGGGCATCCGGGTAGACAGGGACGCGCTGCTGCGCCAGCTAGAGGAGGCCGGGTGCATGGAGCGGGCCGAACTGCCTTTCCATCAGGCAGTCATAAATGAGGAGGTGCCCTTCACCATCGGCGGCGGCATCGGCCAGTCCCGCATCTGCATGTTCTTCCTGCGCAAGGCCCATATCGGGGAGGTGCAGTGCTCCCTCTGGCCGGAAGATGTCATGGCGGCGGCCGAGGAACGGGGGATAAAGCTTCTGTAAGCAGCAATTTACGGCTACCCCGATTTCGAGCGAACTTCAGGGTAGCCGATCAGGTGTTAAGCCTGTATTTTAGAGAGAAGCGCATCTTGCAATGCCTGCTCCTTTCTGTCATCAGGGGCTGCGCAGCCAGCCCACTCTTGACCTGTTATAGGCACGGTCAGCACAAAAAGGCAATCCACCAGCGGTGGACTCTAGCGGTAGACCGCGAATTTCTCGTTGCGGAAGGTCTGTTTATAGTCAAAAGTATCCATGAATGCCAGCAGGCGCTTCCATTTGAGGTCAGCCTCCATCTCCTCCCACTGTTCCGCCGAAAGGTCGGAATCCCTCCCCTCTTCATAAAGGGCATGCGTCCCCTCCAATATGATTACAGGCTTGTCTCTCCCTGTCTCCGTTATCTCCCCCTCCAGCTGCGCCATGTCCCGCTCCATGGTCTCCAGGCTGTAGGAATCCAAATCGCTCCAGGGATTGAAGGCCGAGGGCATGGCAAGGTAATAGGATATGGAAGGGATGTTCCCGTACAGGATGACCTCCTGTCCCTGAAGCCCGTTCTCATTGGCGTAAGCGCTCAATTCCTCCATCCACCGGGCCCTCTCAGGACTCATCTTTATATTCCGCAGGACGGCATTGTTGTCTATGGCCACCTCCGCGTCCTGTATCCCGGTTCCCTCCGCGAAGGCGAAGCTCGCCCCGAAGGCCCCGAACTGGAACAGGCAAATGGCAAGAAAGGCCGTCATCACGCCCTTTGCGGGAAAAGCGGACAGCACCAGCCCTCCCTCTGTCCTGTATTCCCCCCCATGCCGCAGGAAACGCCAGCTCTCCCACAGGACATAGGGTCCTGCCAGGAAAAGATTGTTCAGGCTGGGAAGGACGCCATTGTTGCTGCCGATAG
>CAOOJO010000437.1 GCA_948496895.1 uncultured Acetatifactor sp.
CTTTGTCGAAAATCCGCAGCATTTGGTCCATGTGCCATATGGTGGGCATCTGGGGCAGGGCGTCCAGCTGCGTCCAGAAGACTTTCCCCTCGTCGGAGGATTTCAGCTCCCCAGAGAATCTGTCTGTCTTGAACAGAAAGACGATGTAGCGCCTCCCGTCCTCCTCCATCCAGTCCTTGATGCCGCAGAGCCGGGGCTTTTCGATGGTCAGGCCCGTCTCCTCATAGATTTCGCGGATGACGGAGTCCACAATCGGCTCATGGTCCTCCACGTGGCCGCCGGGGAAGGTGATTCCCCTGGAACGCCCCTCGCCGTCCTTCAGTCTCTTCTCCTCCACCAGTACTTTCGTGCCGTCGTAGACCATGCACATATTCGTAAGGATTACATCTTCCGAATGCTCCATTTTGCTTTTGTACCTCTCTTTCGTTAGTGTTTTATGGCACTTCAATCATTTTCATAAATTTATTCGTAGCAATTTTCTTGTAGAGATCCTCCAATGGCTGTTCAGGATGCGGAGTTATTACTGAATCATGAGTTGGTGTATTATGAGTCTATAGCGTCAGTTTATCATTCGCCTTTCAGGCGCTCTTCCCAAACTAAAAACAATGTCCAACCAGACTCTTCCATTTTCAGAGCATATCCTTTTCCATATTTCACATATGGAGTACCTGCCGGGGCATAATTGGATTCCTTATCCTTTTCCGGGAATTTACCTAAAGAGACCTCTGACTCTGTATAATCTACCTGGTCAAGAGTTATCTCCTCGTCCGGTATCGGATAGCCCTGCGAAAGGTAGTAAGTGACACCGTCAATCATGACTGCTGGTATCAGGGCGCTTGGCACCTGACTGCCCTCTGCAGATTCCGATACCGTTTCCCCTGAAGTCAGGTGTTCTGATTCGTCCCAAAGCGGTACATCTGCCTCATTTTGGGAATTCGATACAGCAGTATCTGCACATCCTGTCATGCAAAGAAGAATGACTAAACCTATAATATTTACAAATATTTTCATAAAACCTGTCCTTTCCTCGCTTGTCTGCATTCCAAATAGCATTTTTACCTCGCAAGCGTTTTCGCACGGTCTGACGGCTGCCGGAATATAATATAGGGAAAGACCCCAGCCGGAGGTGGGCCATGGCCATTACATCTTTGGATATCTTAAATCTCTCACATTCCCTCAAAGATATCTGCGAGGTGAACTGCAATACGCCGGAATGTCTCTCCCAGACCCTGAAGCTTCTGATGCAGTACAATCTGATTCAGGCCAACCTGCAGTTCAGTAAGCAGTTCGGGCCGCCCTGCCTTCCCACAGTCTGTCCGCCTGCCCAGGCCTTGTCCGCGCCATCGGCTCCTTCGCCGACTCCTTCATCGGCCCTTTCAGGCCCTGCCGCGTCCCAGGCCGCTGCTCCCAGGCCTGCCGCCCCCGAAACTCCAGGTACGTCCACGCCCGCGCTCTCCGCCCCAAATCCGGCTCCGGCTTCGAATCCCGATACCCCTCCTCAGAGGCCTCCCATCCGGCTGGACATTGGCGATCCGTTCCTGGCTGACTATGAAAAATAGACAGGTCAGCCATACCGACAAAGGGCGATGCTGTACCCCTCTATGCCGTCATGTTCCTCCCACAGCAGACGCTTCCCATCCGGCCGGACAGTCGTCATTTGCGCTCCTCCACGGGCTGAAGCCATCCCCCGCGGAACCAGCGTCCTGCCCGGGCCGCTTCCGTTTTTTGATGCCGCAGCCTTTTCGGACAGGTTTTCGGGATATACGTCCTCTCCGGGCAGGAGGTCCGCACTCAGCGCCGCCGCGATGCCTTTTCCGGTCAGCTTCCCATAGGCCTCCTTCCTGGCCCACAGCCTGTAGAACAATCCTTCCCGCTTCTCCCGTTCCTCTCCTGCCTGCTCCAGCGCTGCCGCTTCCCGCTCCGAAAAGAATCGCCTGGCAAGCTTCTCCACGTTCTTTCCGCAGTGCTGCTGGATGTCCGCCCCGATTTCCTCCGAGGAGATGACGCAGAGGACATAGTCCCCGGAATGGGACAGGTTGAAATAGAAGGGCAAATCCCTGAAATAAGGCTTCCCTTCTTTCCCATAGACATAGGCAAGGGGCACCGGCGGTTTCCCATCCAGGCTCTCCAGTAATTGTTTGACGGAATATCGTTTTATTCCGATATTATCTCCGGACACAGCCGCCTCCCGCACCCCGATCTGCAGCAACAGCCCCGCACCCAGGCTGGCAGCCCGCGCCCGGCCCGGCCTCATGCGCCGAGCCTTCTCCCCGCGCTCTTCATCCACACGCAGAAAAGCCCTCGCAAGAAGGGCTTCTCCGTTTTCCGCATCCATGAATTCCTCTATCTCCAGAAGATACCTCGCAACATACATTTCCGACTCCGCCTACGCCCAGGAACTGTCATGACAGCTCCTTACTCCGTCACCTGCAGATGCAGCTCCTCCAATTGCTTTACGTCCACCGTGCCTGGCGCCTCGGACATGAGGCAGGAGGCGTCCTTAATCTTCGGGAAGGCAATTACGTCCCGGATGTTCTCCGTCTGGGCCAGCAGCATCACGAACCGCTCCAGCCCGATGGCCAGGCCCGCGTGAGGCGGAACCCCGTACCTGAAAGCGTCCATCAGGAAGCCGAACTGCTCATGGGCCTTCTCCTTGGTAAAGCCCAGGGCCTGGAACATCCGCTCCTGGATATCGTCCTGGAAAATCCTGACGCTACCGCCGCCCAGCTCCATGCCATTGACTACGATGTCGTAAGCCTTCGCCCGCACCTTCCCGGGATCCGACTCCAGAATCTCCAGATCCTCCTCCATCGGCATGGTGAAGGGATGGTGCATCGCCACAAAACGCCCCTGCTCCTCAGAATATTCCAGAAGCGGGAACTCGGTCACCCACAGGAATTTAAAATCATCCTTTTTTAACAAATCTTGCTGCTTTGCCAGC
>CAOOJO010000438.1 GCA_948496895.1 uncultured Acetatifactor sp.
TGGCAGGGAGCTTTCGCATGAGCACCACCAGCGGGGAGCTTACGGTCTCCAGGGCAGGCTCCTTTGGCAGGGCCCATTCCGTATCCGGCGACATCCGCGTCTTCATGGAGGACCTGACAGGAGACCTGGACATCTCCACCACCAGCGGGGCGGTGGACCTGGCGTTCCCGGAGACGGCGGATTTCCGCTTCCGGTTCAGCACCACCAGCGGCGAGTGCGGGACATTCTTCGACGAGGTGCTGTCCTTTGACAGGAAAGGGAGGAACGCGGAAGGGAAGCTGGGAGCGGGAACCCATTCCGTGAAGATATCCACGGTCAGCGGGGATCTGGACATAAGGGAATTTCAGGCCGACGATTTGTAAAAAAGCTTTGTATTTCCAGCGCAAATAAGGTAGGATAGAGATAGCCCAACCAGAAATGTCATGAAAAGCATAGAGCAGCCTCGGAGCGGGAAGCGAAGGGGCGCAGGCTGGAACAGGAGGAAGGAGCCGCATGGCACAGAGACCGGAAATCAAGAGAGAAAACGTAAAGACCTTATTTGAATCCCCCTATCTGCGGGTAGCTGATCTGCAGTATGCCCCGGGGAAGCATTATTATGACGCCACCAGGCGGGACATGGAGAACCTTACCGCCATAAAGTCGGATCAGGAGTTCGAGGCTATGCTGGCGGACGCGGTGAGCTGCTTCGTCATCCTGGCGGGGGAGGGGGAGGAGCCCAGATTATTGCTGTCCTATGAATTCCGCTACCCCGCGGGGCAGTACCTGCTCAGCGTGCCCGCGGGCCTCATAGACGAGGAGGACAGGGAGAGGCCGGACGTCCTGGTGTCCACCGCCATCCGGGAGATTCGGGAGGAGACCGGGCTGGAGGTTCGGGACACCGACACCGTCAGGGTGGTGAACCCGCTGGTGTTTTCCACGCCGGGCCTGACGGACGAGAGCAATGCGCTGATCTGCGCCGTGCTGCGTTCCGCCAGGCCCACAGACCTGTCCCAGGAAGGAGCCGTGGGCTCCGAGCAGTTCGACGGCTTCTGTCTCTTGACCAAAGCCCAGGCCAGAGAGCTGCTGAAAAAGGGCCGGGACGAGCGCGGGAAATTCTACCCCCTGTATACCTGGGCGGCGCTGGTGTATTTCGTGTCGGACATGTGGCTGGAAGCGTGAAGGGAGCGAAAATCTGCTGCATGTGCTGGCTGCACCAGCATGTCGGGAAAGGGGTAGGAAAGAGGGCGGCATAGATGAAGAACTATACCCAGGTCTACGTAAAAAACAGCATGGAGGCGGCAGAAACCTATTGCAGGGCATTTGGCGCTGAGATAACATTTGAGATCAAAAATGACAGTGGCACCGCCTATGAACATTGTGAGCTGTCGGTCAATGGGGACGGCTTCCTGGCCCTAGGCGAGGCAAAGAATCCCTGCGACATAGAGCTTGTCCACAAATTGAGATGGGAGACGATGACCTTTAACGTATTTGAGATGGGAACCGAAGAGAGCGTCCGGCGTGCGCTGGATGTCCTGCGTGACGGTGGGCTGGTGCTGGAGGAAATTCATGAGCTGCCATGGAGCAGATGCTGTGCCACCGTTATCGACAGGTATGGCGTATGCTGGTGGATTTCCATATAGTGGCGGGAAAGGGGAAATTTTTTCCAGGGCTTTTCAGGACAAGAAAAATAGAAGGATGGAGGAATTCATTTCATGAAAATGCTGAAGATCAATGATAATGTGCCGGAGGCGTCGGCCATCGGCCTGGGATGCATGCGGATTACCGGCCTGGGCAGCAGCAAGGCCGTGCGGGAGCTGGTGGAGGCTTCCATGGAGGCGGGCATCAATTTCTTCGACCATGCGGACATTTATGCAAAAGGAGAGGCGGAGAGCCGGTTCGGGGAGATTCTGACCCCCGAATTGCGCAGCCGCATGGTGATACAGACCAAGTGCGCCATCCGTCCCGGCATCTGCTACGATTTTTCAAAGGAACATATATTGGAATCCGTGGACGGCAGCTTGAAGCGGCTTGGCACGGACTATATCGACATCCTGCTGCTGCACCGCCCGGACGCGCTGATGGAGCCGGAGGAGGTGGCGGAGGCTTTCGACATCCTGAAAAAGGCCGGAAAGGTACGCGCCTTTGGCGTCAGCAACCATAATCCCATGCAGATAGAGCTGCTGAACAGCTGCCTGGCGGAGCCCCTGTGCGTGAACCAGATACAGTATTCCGTGGCCCACTGCCCTACCATTGACGCAGGGCTCAATGTGAATATCCACAATGACGCGGGGTGCAGCAGGGACGGCAGCGTGATTGAATATTGCAGGTTGAAGAAGATGACTATACAGGCGTGGTCGCCTTTCCTCTACGGCATGTTCGAGGGCGTCTACATCGGAAACGAGAAGTTCCCGGAGCTGAACCGGGTCATGGACCGGCTGGCGGAAGAATACCAGGTGACGCCCAATGCCATCGCCGTGGCGTGGATCATGCGCCATCCCGCCCATATCCAGACCATCGTGGGCAGCACCAATGCACAGCGGGTGCGGGATGTCTGCAAGGCCTCCGATATCTGCCTGACCAGGGACGAATGGTATGAGATGTACCTGGCGGCGGGGAAGAAGCTGCCATAGGCTGCTCCAGGCTGCGCTGGGCCCGCCCGCGCCCGGAGCTTTGTGCCCTGTTCAGCCCGCTATGGGGCGTCAGGCCCACTGGTTCCGGGCCGGGGGCAAAGCGGCGGAGCAGCCACCGCCAGGGTCAACGTAAAAAGAATCGTGGTCAGCGTGCCGTCGGCATTCCTGTCCACATCCCTGTCCGCATCCCCGCCTCGAGGGGCCGCCGGCAGGGCCTGGGCCGTCCGGCTGGCCCCCTTCAACCTGCCCCAGATCAAGGCCATCACAGATCACGACGATATGGACCTCTACACCCTGGGAGAGCAGAAGTGCGCGCTGTACGCCGTGATCC
>CAOOJO010000439.1 GCA_948496895.1 uncultured Acetatifactor sp.
ATACATCCCCATGCCGGGAATGGAAGCGGCTTCCAGGAAATGGCAGCCCAGCCGCACAGCCACGTCCCGGAACAGGGGGACGATGGCGATGGACTTCTCCACACAGTCCGCGCCCATCTCTCCCCGGATTTCCGTCCTGTTATATCCCTCCTCGATGGGCGGCGGCGCGATGACGAGGATATTCGCCTCGTCCCGCCAGGCCTCCGTGGTATGGACGGCCTTTGTCACCAGTCGTTCCAGCCCCTTGGCGATGTTGGCCGGAGTGGCGGCGAAGCGCTGCTTCACGTCATTGGTGCCCAGCATGATGATGAGCAGGTCCACGGGCTCATGGGTCATCAGGCAGGGATGGATGGCGGCGAAGCCGCTGAGGCCCTCGAAAAGGGGATCCTCGAAGGAGGTGGTCCTGCCGCTTAAGCCCTCCTCCCGGACCAGATAGCCGGGGCCCAGCAAATCCGCCAGAACGCAGGGCCAGCGCTCCTTTTCCGTGAAGCGGCCCATGTTGGCGGAATTATAGCCGTGGGTGTTGGAATCGCCAAAACATACAATGGTTTTCGGCGTATTGTCCATATCTATACCTCCCTGCGCGCTTTGGCGCGCATACCAATCAATAGTCTACAATACAAGACAATAGAAGCCAGGCCAGCCCCTGTTAGTCCAGGGCCTGCGCGAAGCGCTTCGTGATGAGCTGCGGCCTTGTGATGATGGAGCCCACCACCACGCTGAAGGCGCCCAGGTCGATGACGCGCCTGACCTTCTCCGGCGTGTCGATATTGCCCTCCGCGATGACGCGATGCTTTGCGGAGGCGATAATCTTCCGCAGGATCTCAAAGTCGTTGGATTCGATTTTGTCCCCCTTGCTCTGCTCCGTATAGCCTACAAGCGTAGTCCCGATGAAATCGAAGCCCAGCTCATCGGCGTGGAGGGCCTCCTCCACCGTAGAGCAGTCCGCCATCCACAGCTGGTCCGGATAGGTCTCCTTCAGCTGCCGGAAGAAATCGTCCAGGGTAAGCCCCCCGGGCCGCACAGAGCCGGTGGCGTCCAGGGCGATGATCTCCGGCTTCACCTCCATCAGCTCCTCCACCTCCCGCATGGTGGGCGTTATGTATATCCTGCTGTCTTCATAATCCCTCTTTACGATGCCGATGACCGGAAGGTCCACCTGGGACTGGATCTCCCGGATGTCCTCCTTCGTGTTGGCCCGGATGCCCAGAGCGCCGCCTTCCCTGGCCGCCAGCGCCATCCTGCCCATGATGAAGGAGGAGTGCAGGGGCTCGTGGGGGAGTGCCTGGCAGGACACGATCAGCTTGCCGTGCAGTTGCTCGATTCTCTTGTTTTCCATTTCAGATATGCTCCTTTCGATTTTTAATAAAAATCCTGATAAAAACACCTGATAAAGATTCTGTTAAAGATTCAGATAAGCTTTCCGCGCGCCTTCTGCCGCGCCCAGCATTCCCGCCAGATTGCCCAGCTCGGCGGGCACCACCTCCACGTTCAGGAAGGAGGGGATGAGCTGCTCCCGCAGCCGCAGCCGCACCTGGGAGATGACATATTCCTGCTCCATGACGCCGCCGCCCAGGACCACCAGGGAAGGGTTGAAGATATGGATGAGGCTGATGAGGCCATAGGTGATCTCGGCGATCCACCGATCCACCAGCACCCGCACCCCCTCGTCCTCCAGACGGGCAAAAATCTCCCGTCCGTTGTGAAGCTCCGGAAAACGGGAGCCGACGCTCTGTACCAAGGCGGTGGTGGAGGCGTACCTCTCATAGCAGCCGCTGAACATGTCCCGCCCGGGATCCCTGTCCTCGGGATGGACCACGATGCCGCCGAATTCCCCGGCGGAGAATCCGGCCCCCAGATAGACCTGGCCGCCAATGACGATGGCGCCGCCCACGCCGGTCCCGTATGTAAGGCACAGGAAATTCGCGTGTCCCCGCCCGGCACCGTAACAGGCCTCCCCGGCGGCAGCGCTGTTCACATCGTTCTGGACGCTGACGGGCACATGGAACCTGGCCTCCAGAATCTCCCGGATGTTTGTCCCGGTGTAGCCGGGGATGTTCTCGTTTGCGTATAAGATAGAACCTTTTTCCGTATCCACCTGACCGGCGCTGCTGATGCCGATGGCCTGGAAATCATGGTATCCGCTCAAAATGTCCTGTACGGTCTCCATGACATGGGCCCCGCCCAGACGGGCCTCAGTAGGAGTCTCCCGTATCTCATGGATCTCGCCATTCTCCCAGATGCCGGATTTGATGCAGGTGCCGCCGATGTCCGCCACCGCGATTCGGAGGTCATGTGTGTCTTCTGAAATTTTTTTCATTTCACCATCTTCCTTTTAGCATGATTAAAACAAATATACCCATATTCTTTTATATATCATGACAGCAGAAATGTCAATAGTTTAGAAACTATATTAATATAATATTGACAATGTGACCATTTAGATGTAACATATAATAAAAATATAGGAAAAATGCATAAAATATTCGGGCCAAAAGAATCTGCCGCCCGAAAGACTGATATGAAACATATTTTCATGTCTGGAAAACCGCGTCTGCCGCCTGGAACCAGGAGGCAGAAGGCGGAAGACATGGCGGGAATAGGGGGATAGAAAGCATGGGCAGTAGGATGACATTTCCCATGTCCAACAGGATATGGGTCTTCACCGGGGGCACCCACGGAGCGGGAGGCTTTTCGGAGAACCGGGGCTTCCGCAACATGGCGGGGCTGTTCGAGGAAGTGGTGCGCTGGGATATGCGCGGGGAGGAGCTGTCCGGAAGGGAGAATTTTGTCTTCAATACGGCCAGGGCCGGATACTGTGTGGACGACATCCTGCGGGAGTTCCAGGGAAGGGTGGCGGACTACCGTCCCTTCGCGGTGGTCTATATCTCCGGTGAGGAGGACAGGAAGCTCTCCC
>CAOOJO010000440.1 GCA_948496895.1 uncultured Acetatifactor sp.
GGAGATGTATAAGCTTTACTGCAACGAAAGGGAGCATTCCGCCCCTGTCACGCTGCAGGGGGTGTGGAACCCGGACAGCAGGATGCCGGCCTGGTACGGCGACCTGCACAATGACCTGAATGTGCAGTCCTGCTATTGGCCCGCGTACAAGACGGGGAATGTGGGACTGGTGCGCCCTTATGTGGATTATTATACCAAAGCGATGCCCCGGCTCATGGAGCGGGCGTGGAAGCTTTTCGGGATTAAAGACGCCATCCATGTGCCGGTGATGATGGCACCGGACGGAACCGGGGCGGCTTCGGAATGGTGCTACTGGAATACCCTGCTTGGCCCGGAGCTGTTCGTGGCGGTGGATTTCACATGGTTTTACGCGTACAGCCAGGAACAGGACACCCTGAGGGACAAAATCTATCCTTTCATAGAGAAGGTGATACATCTGTATCAGGGAATAGCCCTGGAGAAGGAGGACGGATATCTGCACATCCCCTTTACCACCTCCCCGGAGGTTGACAGGGACGGCCATATGCTGATGGCGGACGATGCCACGTTCACGCTGTCGAGCCTCCATTACCTGCTTCGGAAAATGGCGGGCTACGCGGATCTGCTGGGCAGGGATGGGAGCGGGTTCCTGGAATGGGATAAGAAGCTGGCGCCGGTGCGAGCCAATGAAAAGGGATATCCGCTGTATGCGGGGATCGACGTCTTTGGCTCCCACCGCCATTTCTGCCAGATGTACCCGATCTACCCCCTTTGCGAGGAAGCCCACAATGAGGTGGCGGACAACTCCCTGGACACGGCGATCAACCAGGGCTTTCTGGAATATGCGGCATTTTCCTTCCCCTACATGGGAATCATGGCGGCAAGATGCGGCAGGGGGAACATGTGCCGGACCATGCTGGAGATCTACTGCATGGCATTCCGCTCCCGCAATTCCTTTACCGTGAATGGGGATCCTTACCGGAACGGGGTACTGCGCATATCCGGAACCAATGCGGGGGAGAGCTCCGACGCGTTCACGCTGGAGTCGGGCTTTTTCGTTCCCACCACGCTGTGCGAGATGTTCGTGCACCGGGCAGGGGCGGACGTATGGATGCTGATGGGGATACCGGACGAATGGCGGGACTGCAGCTGCGAAGGCCTGGCCCTGGAAGGCGGACACAGAATCTCAATCTGGCAGAAGGATTATCAGATCAGCAGAGTGATGATAAAGACCGCCTGTGCGGAGACCCTGGCGCTCCACTGGAAGGGTGGGAGGCCTCCGAGGCGGATTCTGCAAAACGGCAGGAGATACGTCCATACAGGCGGGAAATGCGCAATCCCGGTATGCCGGGGAGACGAGTGGATACTGGAATTTTAAGACAAAAATAGTAATATAGAAATAGAAAAGAGGTGCCGTGATGGGAAAAGTGAAAGAAATATGGTGCATGAGCCACAGCCATCTGGATGTGGGGTATACGCATCCGCAGCCCATGCTGCTGGAGCTACAGGGAGATTACATCGAGCAGGCGATAGAGCTTTGCGAAAAGACTAGGGACTATCCCCAGGAAGCGCAGTTTAAATGGACATGCGAGGCGACTTATCCGGTGACCAGGTGGATGGAGCATGCATCCGAACAGTGGGTGAAGCGGTTCGTGGGGCTGGTGGCAGAGAAGAGAATCAGCATCACAGCGCTTCCCATGCACACCACGCCGGGCTGTACGGACATGCAGATGCTGGACATGGTGCGGGAGATGAACAGTCTCAGGGAGCTGCTGCAGAACCCGGTGAACACTGCGGTAAACCATGACGTGAACGGCCAGCCGTGGACTATGTCCAGGCTCCTGCTGGACAGCGGGGTGGACTTTTATCTGACAGGGATCAATATCCATTTCGGCGGGATTCCCTTTCAGCGCCCCTGCGCGTTCTGGTGGGAGGCGCCCGACGGCAGAAGGCTGCTTAGCTTCCTGGGGGAGCACTATTCCCTGTTCAGCCAGTTCTGCAGAACCTGTGAGGCGGACACGGGGCTGATGCACCAGGGCATCCGCGATTATGTGCAGAGGCTGGAAAAGCAGGGGTATCCCTGGGATTTCGCCTTCCTTACGGCCACCAATCCGCCCATGTACGACAATAACTGCCCGGACGCGGGCCTGCCCGACCTGATCCGCCGCTATAATGAGGAAGGCCACCCGTACAAGGTCCGCTTCGCCACGCCGGAGATGCTGCGGGACAAGCTGCTTTCCATGGGGGAGGACGCGTTCCCGGTCTATGGCGGGGACTGGACGGATTATTGGAACTTCGGCAGCGCCAGCACGGCCCGGGAGACAAAGGTGAACCGGCAGGCGGCAAGGGCGCTGGAGAGCGCGGATGTCCTGGAATGCATGACAGGAATCGGAGACGGACGGTATCAGGCGGCATTGCGGGAGGCGAAGGAAAACGCCCTGCTGTACGAGGAGCACACATGGGGGGCTTCCCAGTCCGTGTCAGAACCTGATGACTACGAAACCGTCTCCCAACTGGTGCATAAAAAGGAGATGGCATACCGGGCGGCGGATCTGGCCGGTTATGCGGTGGGGACGCAGATGGAGCGTCTCGCGGGGAATCCTTTCCAGTCGGACGGGCTGGAGGGGGTTCTGGCAGTGAACCCCACTGGCGTTACGGACGAGGTGGCGCTGGCGGTCCCGACAGGCTGGATGAAAAAGGAAAGGCAGCTCGCCACGATACGCCAGAAGGGCTACATCCCTTACCTGGATGGGGCTAGGGAGAGGAAGGAGCTTCTGGGAAGGGTCAGCATCCCGCCCTTTTCGGCAAGGGCATTCACCTTTGAGGAATTGCGCAGGATGCGTGACGAAAGGGAAGGCCTGGCCTGGCTCTGCCGGGAAGGGGAGAGGATAGAGACGCCCTTTTAC
>CAOOJO010000441.1 GCA_948496895.1 uncultured Acetatifactor sp.
CCTGGGGAGGTTTGAGGGGATTGTGGTCATGGTGGCGGAGTAGTTTGGTTTTGCTTGAAAAGGAGCTAGAAATGGTAGTGCTTTTCTGAAAGGAGCACAAAATGACTACATTGGGAAACGGCCTTGCCGGTGGCCGTAATGAGGGGAAGGGGCGATGCATGACGCCCCTTTTGCCCATGGAAAAGCGATATGCCTTTCAGGGCGTGACCGTAAAAGCCTCCTTAATTCCTCTCCCCCAGATACAGCCCCACGCGGCTCTCCAGATTGTCGATCAGCTTATCCTCCGTAATCCCCCCGGAGAAATACTGATCCAGCTCCTCGAACAGGATGCTCCTAAAGTCCAGGGGGAAATATCTCGCCGGTCTTGCCTTCTCAAGCATATCCAGCAGCGTCTCCCTGTCCAGCGCTACATTCAGGTCCTTGCCCAACGTAATCTGGTCGAAGCCCCCCGCGAAAGCACTGGTATTTTCATCCATGCCGGCAATCTGCTCCTCCAGCACGTCCCTGCGCACGCTCAAAGCAAAGTTGATACCCTTCGCCGCCAGAATCTGCCCCTCATAGGAAAGGCACAGGCCAAGAAAAGCCGCGGCTGCCTCCTTTTCCTGCTTTGTGGCAGTGCTGCGGACAGCCAGCAGACTGCCGTTCTCCAGGAAATGGGCGGCCCCGTCCTTCGTGGGATATCCGATATAATTGGCGTCCTCCCCGTAACAGAGGCGGTACAGGGCGAGCTGCTCCGGCTTGCTGACATACAGCGCGTTGCAGAGCACCTTCCCCTCCAGCAGGGAGCTGCCGGGGCTTACCCCTTCCTCGCGGACGCAGTATTTTTCCGCCAGCTCCAGGGCCTTGCGGAACCTGTCGCTGTCAAAGCGCATGTTCCCCTCCTCCCCGTCCAGGAAATAGCAGTCATCCATTCCATGGCTGAGAAAGCCCACAAGAAAATAGGCTCCAAACTCTCCGTCATATTGGTCAAAAATCGCCTCCAGCTCCGGCCTGTCAGTGATGCACTGCAGAAAGGAATCATAATCCCAATCCGCAAGATCCGGATCCCCGGTGACCAGAATGCGCAGATGAAAGTCCGTCACGATGCCATACAGGGTTCCGCCGATCCTCCCCATCTCCAGGGCGGCAGGCTGCAGCTCCTCCGCGATGCCCAGCTCCTCCATGACGGCGTCCAAAGGCTCCCACAGCTTCTCCTGCTCCTCGAAGCCCGTCAGGATGGTATCCACCAGCACCGGCCCCTTTCCCGCGGTCAGCTCCGTCAGCAGCGCGGTCCTGTCGTAGTCGTCCTTCAGCTCGATATGGCAGGTCGGATACCTTTTGTTGAATTCCGCCACCAGCCGCTGGTAAGACGATGCATTGGAAACTGCCAGCGTGATCTCACAGAGCTCCACCTCCTCCGTGGTAGGCTCCAGGCTAAGATAGTTGTAAGTCCCGGAGCCCTCATAGAGGAGCGAAATCCGCCCCTCTCCATCCGCCTGTATGGCGGGCACCTGGGATGTCAGGATTCCATGATTGGCCCAGCGGTAGAGCAGCTCCGGCTTCCTTCCGGACAGCCCGCTGCTGTACACGCCCTCCTGGTCCGCGTACAGCAATGTGTCCTCGTCGAGGAGGTTCAGGCAATAGGCGAAGCTTTCCAGGGAGGCCAGCTCCACCGGCCTGCCGGTCTCTGCGTCCATATACAGCAGCGCGGTATCCTCATGGCGCCCGGTTTCCGCGGAGGAAAAAGCGACACGACCGTCATAAAGAGGAAGCAGCGTCATGCTGTGATTGTCGTCCAGCGTGTATTCTGCCAGGAGTTCGCCCGCAGGTGAGACGAGCAGATATCGCGGTCCCTCCCCTGTCTGCCGTACCAGGTGAACCGCTCCGGACTGGTCTACCGCGAAATCAGAGAAACTCATGATGACCTCGGTTCCGGAAAGCTCGCCTCCCGTCAGGAACTCCAGAGGAAATTCCCTCAATACCTCATGAGCTTCATTCCTCTCCGTCAGAAAGTATCGATAATCTGTCCCGCCCGGCAGCGCTTCATAATCGAAGGACACATAGTGGTCTGTACCGGCCACCGGCCCTACGTCCCACACCTGGTTCTCACGGTCAAAGCGTTCCGAACCCGCCTCCTCCGCGGCTACGAAGGAAAGCTCGTCCCAGCATTCGTCCGCATTTTCGAAGAGATGCTTTTTGAAGCGATAGGCTCTGGAGGCTCCCAGGAAACACCGTTCTCCGCCGCCTGCTATGGCGTTTGGCGGGTCTTCCGTCTGCAGAGGGGTATTGACTACGGAAGAATAGGCATCCAGGGAGTTGTCCCTTCCGTCCAGCTTTGAGACTGCCGAGGCATCCAGCAGTCCCCCTGCGTCCGCAGGCCCTTCCTGGCTGTCCGCTGTGCCGCAGCCGCCGAGCTGCAGAATGAGTATGGTTGTAAAAATAACATAGCTGATTATCTTTTTCATGGAATATGCGCATCTCCCTATATTATATATAACAATGCAGTGCACGGTTGAAACATGCACTGCTATTATAACACGGCTTGCTGTTGATGGAAAGGCCTATTCCTCCGGCACCCTCCCCCATCCATACTCATGCACCGTATCCTTGATACGACAAAGAACTCCTCCAGCCCATTGGTGCGGGTTGCCATGCCGGGAATCAGAAATACACCGGTTTCTGGCTTGTAAAATCAGGAGGTTTATGATAGGATGGAACTACGAAAACGAAAGGAAAGGCAGGTGGGAATATTGACAGTGACCAAGCAGCAGCACCAGGAGGATTTACAGCGCCTGCGTGACTTACGGCCTATCGACGATGATTTTATGCGCTGCCTGTTCAAAGATAACATTCCACTGGCAGAATTTGTGTTACGCATTATCACGGGTAAGCAGG
>CAOOJO010000442.1 GCA_948496895.1 uncultured Acetatifactor sp.
GGTAGGGGAGGATGCGCACATTTTGACTGGTCCGGCACAATCCCTCCAGACGCTCCTGCCATAGCCGCTCCATCGCGGCCTTCCGCCCTGAATCGGACAGGACGGCCAGCTCCACGCCCCAGAGGCAGGCGTCCGAGATATAATATATCCTCTGTGGATCCAGGGCGCTCTCCAGCTCCGTGAACCACCTGTCAATCCTTTGTCCCGCCGTGGCCGGATCCAGGTCGTGGGCCAGCAGCTCCATCAGATCCTCCACCAGAAAGGTGATATCGGGCGCGAAGGCGTGATAGGAGGAGGCAGGATTCATCATTACGCCCAGCTCGTTGCCATACCCCTCCGCGTCATACACCCTGATATGCTTCTGAAGCATGCGTATCACATAATTCATATTTACATTGGACAGCAAGGCCGTCTTCAGCTCTGTCATGAATGCCCCTCTTCCATTTCCAGCATCAGCCGGTACTTCATCTCCGCGATTTTCCAGTCGGTGGGGCTGTCGATATCCTGAACCTCCAGCTCGGAGACCACCAGGGGCAGGATATTGCCCACCATGAGCCTGCGGTTCCTCCCAAACGCTTCCGTGCGGAATACGATGAACTGTCCCACGTCATGGTAATGGGTCTCCAGGTCCTGGGAGAAGCTGTCAACATACTCGGGATACTTCGACCGCAGCCGCCCCTGCTCTATGACCATGGCGCGCTGGGGCGGATAGGAAAACGCCACCACGGGAATCAGGGTATCCGCGTCGCTGTCAGACAATTGCCCGACAGCGCTTTTCAGCTTTTCCGCCGTGACGAAGGGCGCTGTGGGGTAAAGGCAGCAGGCGATATCAAAATGCTCGCCCCGTTTTCCATATTCCGACAGCACCTCCCATATGACATCGCTGGTGGTGGCATGGTCTCCGGAGGTCTCCTCGCTGCGGTAGAAGGGCACCTCCGCGCCGTAACTCTCCGCTATCCCCGCGATCTCCTCATCGTCGGTGGATACCATCACCCTGTCGAACACGCCTGACTGCAGGGCAGCTTCGATGGAATATGCCATTATGGGCTTGCCGCAGAAGTCCTTTATGTTTTTCCGCGGAATCCGCTTGCTGCCCCCTCTTGCCGTAATAATCGCTATCGTCCTCATTTTGCCTCCTTACCGCGCCTTAGCCGCGTCAGTATTTTTCTCGCGCACCTCTTCAGACGGTAATACCAGAAGAATTTCATATCCGACACCGCCTGCATGCCGATGAGTTTCTGCTCTTCCGCCCCTGTATACTGCCTGTAGTACCCATTCTCCTGAAAGGCCGGGAAACGCTCCTCGGCCCCCTCCCGCAGCTCCCTGACAAAGGACAGCTTCGGGTGCTCCACGCCCTGCATGTAGGAGAACAGGGTCACCACATAATAGAGCTCGACAAAGCGATACTCCAGTTCCGCGTAAAAAGGCTCCAGAACTCCTCTTTTCCCGCATTCCTCATAGAGAAGCGCCGCCGCCCTCATACGGTCGCGGCATTTTTCCTCCGTGATAGAATGCACGGTAGAGCGTTCATGCTGATAATAGAAATACAGGGGTTCCTCCACCCTTTCAAACCGGTTGAAGTACAGCGACCACAGGGGGCCGGCGCAATTGTCCTCATAAAAAATCCCCTCCGGAAAGCACAGGTGGTTCTCCCGGATGACATCCGCCCTGTAAATCTTGACCACCATGCTGCCGGGGCGCAGCAGAAGCCTCTTATGCTTCCCCGCGTCCAGCTCCCCTGTCTGTTCCCGGGTATTGTTCTGTACCACCCTGCCTACGGTGAAGGTATGCTCCGTCACCAGGCTGTAATCGCAGCCCACCATGTCGGCCCCGGTCTCCTCCGCCCTGGCCAGCAGCCGCTCATAATAGTCCGGCGTGACCCAGTCGTCGCTGTCGATGAAGCCAATCCATTCTCCGCATGCCGCCTTTAAGCCCTCGTTCTTCGCCCCGCCCTGGCGGCGGTTGACGGGATAGGTGATGACCCGCACCCTGCCCGGATGCGCGGCCTCATAGGCCCGCAGAATCTCCAGGGAGCCGTCGGTGGAGGCATCGTCCACCGCGATTATCTCATAGTCTGCCACTGTCTGGTTCACCAGGGAGTCCATGCAGAACTTCAGTTTTCCCTCCGCGGCCATGTTGTAGACCGGTACGATGACGCTCAGCTGCATACTCGCTTCTCCTCTGTGCCAACTGCCTGTCTCCTGCCCCGGCGGTTCAGGGCGATTCGGCCCGCCGCTCCAGCTCTATCTTCCCGTCCTCCACCCGGTACACCACATCGCATTTCTCGATGGTCTGCAGCCTGTGGGCGATGATGACCAAAGTCTTCCTGCCATGGAGCCTGTTGATGGAATCCATGATGGCGGCCTCCGTGTCGTTGTCCAGGGCGGAGGTGGCCTCGTCCAGAATCAATACTTCAGGATCGTAGTACAGCGCCCTGGCGATGCCGATCCGCTGCCTCTGCCCGCCGGAGAGCCTTATGCCCCGCTCCCCGATGCCGGTGTCCAGCCCCTCCGGCAGGGAGCGGACGAACTCGTCCAGCTGCGCTTCCTTCAGCACCTCCCAGACCCGGGCCTCGTCGATGTCCCCGTCATGCACCCCGAAGGCCACGTTCCTGCGGATGGTGTCGTCCAGCATGAAGATCATCTGGGGGATATAGCCGATATTTTTCAAAAAGCTCCGGTATCTCGTCCTTACGTCCACGCCGTCCGCGTAAATGCCGCCGCCCTTCACCTCCAGAAGCCCCAGCAGCACGTCCACGATGGTGCTCTTCCCCGCGCCGGAGGTGCCCACGATCCCCACGGCGGAGCCCACCTCTATGGTCAGGCCCGCATGGTCGAAAATCAGTTTCTCGGTGTTCGGGTAG
>CAOOJO010000443.1 GCA_948496895.1 uncultured Acetatifactor sp.
ACAGCAGGGATCTGGCGGTGATTCAGCTGCGCAAGGTGCTGTCCATGAACCCCAGGTTCATACGGGCCCATCAGCTTCTGGCTTTATTGTACATGGAGCAGGAGGAATGGGACAGGGCGGAGCGGGAGCTGCGCAAATGCATGGAGATCGACAGGAACAATCTCCAGACCCTGCGCTATCTGAAAGAGGTGGAGCAGGCCCTGATGCCGGACGAGGGGGTAAAGCGGCGCAAAAAGGACGAGGCCGTCAGATACCAGAGCGAGAATGAAATCATCATCCAGCCCCTGAACGTAAAGGAGCCGAGGAGGGGCGGAGGCTTCTCCACGGTGCTGAATATGATCATCGGCCTCATCATCGGCATCGCGGCCATGTATTTCCTGGTGGTGCCGGCGGCCCAGTCCCGGGTCAGGAACGAGGAGCAGCAGACCATCACGAAGATCAGCAGCGAGTCGGATGCCAAGACGGCCCGCATCCAGGAGCTGGAGGGCCAGATAGAGGGCCTGAACGGGAATGTCCAGGATCTGCGCACGGAGATTGAGGGCTACGCGGGAGCGGGCGGAACCATACAGACCACGGAAAGCCTGCTGCAGATAGCGGCGGAATATACGGAGACGGCGGATAAGCAGGCGGCTGCAGACAAGCTGGAGGAGCTTGCCGGGAGCGTGGACGTAGAGGCCATGCCAGCGGGATTCCAGCGACTGTACCAGTCAATGAACGCGGCCATAGGCCCGGAACTATCCAAGGAATATTTCGATGCTGGCTATCAGCAGTACTATACCAACCGCTTTGAGGAGGCGGTGGAGACCCTGGGCAAGGCAGTAAAGTATGATGCCGCCAATGTGGAGGCGCTCTATCTCCTGGGAGAGGCATACCGTTCCAGCGGCGATACGGCGAATGCCATCACCACCTACGACAAGGTGATAGAGCTGTTCCCCGAGGAGACCAGGGCCAGGGACGCCCAGAGACGCAAGGACAATCTGAACGCCGGCTAAGCGTATAAAGAACTGAGCGGCAAAAGTACGAAAGAAAAGAACCTGTAGATGATACGGGTTCTTTTTTGTTCGGTTATAGCGAATGGCTTTGCACGGGAAAACGATTGGAAAGGAAGGATATAAGGTATGGCACAGGTCACTACAGAGGATTTTCAGGTCATCGACAACTGCCTTCTGATTCAGATGCCGGAGGAGATCGACCATCACGGGGCGGGGTTCATCTGCGAATGCGCGGACAGGTATCTGGTCAGGGAGGAGGTGCGGGACGTGGTGTTCGATTTCGGGAGGACGAAGTTCATGGACTCCTCCGGCATAGGCATCATCATGGGGCGCTACCGCAAGATATCCTGCTTCGGCGGCAGGGTCTACGCCATCCATATGGACAGGCAGATAGAGCGGATCTTCAGGCTGTCAGGATTGAATAAAATAGTGGAGGTACTGGAATCATGAGGAACGAAATGGAGATTATCTTTGATGCCCTGTCGGACAATGAGGGGTTCGCCCGGGTGGCGGTGGCGGCCTTCATCGCCCATCTGAACCCCACCCTGGAGGAGATGGCGGATATCAAGACAGCCGTGTCGGAGGCCGTGACCAATTCCATCATACACGGCTATGGGAACCTGGAGGGCTACGGAAGGCCCGGCGGCCAGGAGGGAAGCGAAGAAGGCTGCGGGAAGCATAAGGCGAATCCGGGCAAGGTGCGGCTGTGCTGCGCGCTGGAGAAGAATATATTACATATAGAAGTAATCGACACCGGCAGGGGAATCGAGGACGTGGAGCAGGCCATGGAGCCCCTGTATACCACCAGGCCCGAGCTGGAGCGGTCGGGGATGGGCTTTGCCTTCATGGAGGCTTTCATGGACGACCTGGAGGTGGAGAGCGTCCCGGGCCAGGGGACAAGGGTCCGCATGATCAAGAAAATAGGAGTGGGCGGATGGATAGAACATCAGTGCTGATTGCCAGGTCACAGGCGGGAGAAAGCGAGGCGAGAGAGGTACTGATAGAGAGCAATCTGGGGCTGGTGCGCCACATCGTGAGAAGGTTCGCGGGCAGAGGGCATGATTTGGAGGATCTGTTCCAGATAGGGGTCATAGGGCTCATGAAGGCCATCGACAAGTTCGACCTGACGCTGGGGCTGAAATTCTCCACCTACGCGGTGCCCATGATCACCGGGGAGATCAAGCGCTTCCTGCGGGACGACGGGCCGGTGAAGGTGTCCCGGACCATCAAGGAGAACGGGCTGAAGGTAAGGCTGGCCAGACAGAAGCTCCAGGCCGAACTGGGTAGAGAGCCTGCGGTGGGGGAAATCGCGGAGGCGGCCGGGCTTTCCGTGGAGGACGTGGTGCTGGCCATGGAGGCCGACGCCTCGGTGGAATCCATCTACGCCGCGGTCTACCAGGACGACGGCAGCGAGGTCTATCTGGTGGACAAGGTGGTGCGGGGAGGCGATGGCAGCGTGGGCAGCAGCGTGGCGGGCGGCTGCGGCGGGGAGGACGCGGAGAAGGAGGAGCTCTTGAACCACATGCTGCTGGGGCAGCTTCTGGACAGCCTGAACCCGGGAGACAGAGAGCTGATATACATGCGTTATTTTCAGGAAAAGACCCAGACGGAGATTGCCGCAAGGCTGGGGGTGAGCCAGGTGCAGGTCAGCCGCATGGAGAAAAGGATTCTGCTGAACCTGCGGGAGAAGGTCCGCTGAACTTTATTTTTTTGTAAAATTTATGAAATCGTCAAAAAGCCCTTTTCTTCCGCCTACAATTCGTTTACTATGGTAGTGAGAGAGTAGGAGGATCGGCATGAAGGACAGAATGTATGATAGAGATGTGAGCAGGAGCAGAGCGGGCAGGAGGCGCATGGGAAGGGG
>CAOOJO010000444.1 GCA_948496895.1 uncultured Acetatifactor sp.
GGGGCAGCGCCCTGCTGGAGCTTGCGCTGTTCTTTATGGTGGAGAGCACCCTGTATTTCTATAAAAAGGGCTATGAGTTCCGCACGGAGCAGTTCCGCAGTGAGCTCATGGAGCACAGCTACGGGGAGATCAGGGACATCTACATGGACATGCGGGGCTGGCGGCATGACTACCACAACCACATGCAGGTGATGAAGGCCAAGCTGTCCCTGGGGGACATAGAGGGCATGGGGGCCTATCTGGACCAGCTGGAGAGGGAGCTTGACCGGGTGGACACTTTGGTGAGATCCGGGAACCTGATGACGGACGCCATCCTGAACAGCAAGCTGACGCTGGCCAGGCGCAACCACATCCAGGTGAACTGCAAGGCGAAGCTCCCGGAGCAGCTGCCCCTGGAGGACGTGGACTTATGCGTGATCCTGGGCAATCTCCTGGACAATGCCATCGAGGCCTGCCAGAAGCTGGAGGAGGACAGCCGTACCATGCGCCTCTACATGGCGGTGAACAAGGGGCAGTTCTACCTGTCCCTGCAGAATTCCGCCCCGGAGGAGCCGGATTTCGACGCCCGGAACTATATCACGAGCAAGAGAGGGAACCACGGCCTGGGCATGAAGCGGGTCAAGGCCGCGGTGGACAAGTACCACGGCTACCTGAACCTGGCCAACGAGCCGGGTATCTTCGCGGCGGAGGTGACCTTGCCGCTGGCTGGCTCTTCGTCCCTCATTCGAACCATTTCACCTTCATGACGAAATTCTTCGCGTCATGGTAACCGGCCTTGCCGTAGTACGCTTCGTGCTGCGCATCGTTGACGGCCTGGAGCTCCACGCAGGAGGCGCCCTTTTCCTTCACCCTCTGCTCCAGCTCCCGCAGGAAGAAGGTGCCGATGCCCTTGCTCTGGTGTTCCCGGGCGATAAGGATTTCTTCCAGAGTGTACCCAGAGATGTCGTCATATTGCTTGAGATAGCCCATGGCGAAGCCGATTACGCGCCCTTCCTCTTCCAGGATGAGGGAGTAAGCTCCCTCCATGGCCAGCACCTGATGCAGGCGCGTCCCCGCCGTGGCCTCTGTCCAGCAGCCCTCTTCCTGTCCGTTGTAGTAGGCGATGTACATCGGGAGCACTGCCCTTATGTCCGACAGGCCCATTTCACGTATTTGTACAATGGAAGAAACCAAGGCAAAAGTGCGAAATCTAATCAAGATGGGAGTGCCGGAGGACTTGGCATTGCAGGCCGGAAACAGCCGCAGGGGACATTGGTCTACAACACGCATTTGCGATTATGCGGTAAAACCGTGTGCGGAGATATCTATTGCCTTATGGGGCTGCCCATGTTACCATAGAGATAAGCAGTTCTCTTTGATGAGTCTGGTTAGGATGGGGTGGGCCATGGATTTGAGAAAAGATGCGGATACAATCATAAAAGCGGCATTGCGGAGAGTGATGCCGGATGAGGCGGTGGCGCAGGCCCTGACGGGAAAATGTTTCCATGAGGGCAGGATATACCTGGTGGCGGCAGGAAAAGCGGCATGGCAGATGGCCGGGACGGCAGCCGCTATTCTGGGGGACAGGCTGCAGGCAGGGATATGCGTGACGAAATATGGGCATGTAAAAGGCGATATACCAAAGGTCCGGTGCTTTGAGGCAGGACATCCCGTGCCGGACGGGAACTCTTTCAGGGGCACCCAGGCGGCCCTGGATTTGGTGAGCGGCTTAAATAGAGAAGACACAGTCGTCTTTTTGCTGTCGGGAGGCGGCTCTGCCCTTTTCGAAAAGCCCCTGATTCCCGAAGAGGAGCTTTCCGATATAACGGCACAGCTCCTGGCCTGCGGGGCGGATATCACGGAGATGAACATTATACGCAAGAGGCTCTCCGCCGTAAAAGGCGGACGGTTCGCGAAGATATGCGCCCCTGCAAGGGTGTACAGTATCGTGCTGAGCGATATATTGGGAGACCCGCTGGACATGATCGCTTCCGGCCCCGCATATCCAGACAGCAGCACCTGTGAGCAGGCTTTGGCGGTTATAGAAAAGTACAGGCTCCGGCTCAGCGACCGGGCGATGGCGCTGTTAGGGGAAGAGACGCCCAGGGAGCTGGACAATGTGGAAACCGTGGTCACGGGAAGCGTGAGGAATCTGTGCCTTGCGGCGGCACAGGCCTGTGAAGACCTGGGGTATCAGCCATTGATCTTGACAGATTGGTTGTGCTGTGAGGCCAGGGAGGCAGGGAGCTTCCTGGCCGCCATCGCAAAGACCCATCAGGCCTCCGGACGGAGCCTGGCCTTTCTGGCAGGGGGCGAGACCGTCGTGCATCTGTCCGGGACCGGGAAGGGCGGACGGAACCAGGAGCTGGCGCTGGCCGCCGCGGAAGGGATAGCCGGGCTGAAGGATACCGCCGTATTCAGCATCGGAAGCGATGGGACGGACGGCCCTACGGATGCGGCGGGGGGATATTGCGACGGGGATACGAAACAACGCCTGGCGGACAAAGGAATCGATATCTATCAGGTGCTGCAGGACAACAATGCCTACATGGCGCTGGAGGAAGCGGGCGGGCTGATAAAGACAGGCGCCACCGGAACCAATGTCAATGACGTTGCGGTACTGCTGATAAAAAGAGAAGGGGAGTGAGCAGGAGATGAAATACATAAGACAGATTTGTATTATTTTTATTTTCTCATTTTTAGGAGAGCTGTGCCATGCTGCCATACCGCTCTCCATACCCGCGTCTGTTTATGGGATGGTTCTGCTGTTTGCTGCATTAAGGCTGAAGATTGTGCCAAAGGAGGGCGTAAAGGAGGCGGGAAGCTTCCTGGTGGCTTTGCTTCCGTTGATTTTTGTAGTCCCTG
>CAOOJO010000445.1 GCA_948496895.1 uncultured Acetatifactor sp.
CTCCAGGGGCTTTCCCGGGCCGTGGAGGTTCTCGTCATAGAGGAATACGATCTTCGGGAAAAGCACCGGCTTCTTATGCTCCTTCTTGCCCTGGCCGCCCCGGCGCACCTCCAGCATGGTCAGGGTGGCAAGCTTGGCGAACCGCCCGGTGCCGGTTCCCGCCGTCACGGTGATGAACGGATAATCCCCTCTGCTGCTGCCTACGGTGTTGAACTTGTACTCCCAGCCCTGGAAGCCCTGCTCGAACTCCCTGACCACATCCTCGTAGGCCTCTTTCTCCGCCTTTCCTGCTTCTATCCCGAGGCGCGCATATTTCTCAATGTAACGCCGATAAGACTTCTCCGCGTAAGGCTCCAGGATTAGATCCACACTGGGCACCGTGAAGCCGCCGTACTGCTGGCTGGCGGCGCTGAGCACGATGTCCCCGATGACGTCAAAGGCCACGTCCAGGGACTTTGGCTCATTGTACCACACATTGCCCATCTCGAAGCCGCCGCTCAGCACGTTCTGCACGTCAAAGAGGCAGCAGTTCATGGTGTCCCTCCTGGCGGACATGTCGTGGACATAGATATAGCCGTCCCGGCAGGCCTGGATTTCCTCCGTGGTCATGAAGAACTTCTGGTACAGCTCCTTGTTCAGCTGATTGAACACAAGGCTGCGCTTGGTGGCCACCAGCGCGGAGTCCGTGTTGGCGTTCTCCTTGTCGCCGATGTACATGATGGACTGGCTCTTCTTGTACACATCGTCCAGCATGCGCACGAAGTCCTGCTTGTAGTTGCGGTAGTCCCGGTAGCTTTTGGCCACCACGGGCTTCACCTGCTCCAGGGCGCTCTCCACGATATTGTGCATGACTGGAATCGGGACTTCGTCCATGCCCAGCTCGTCCACCTTCTCGATGACGTACTGGCAGATCAGGCACTCCTCCCTCTCCGTGAACTTGGCCAATGCTCTGTAGGCGCTCTTCGCCACCGCGTTAATCACCTTCTGTACGTTGAAAGCCTCCTTGCTGCCGTCCTTCTTGATGACGTATACTTCTTTCGCCGGTCTGTATGCTTCTCCATAGTTGATCTCGCTCTTCGCTGCCTGCTCGTTCTCCATGCCCCGTCTCCTTCTTTTCCTTACACTTGCTGACAATTTCCATGGAATGCTATTCTTCCATGGAATGCCATTCTTCCATAAGACACTCACTAAATACTAAATATAGTGTTCCGTCTTTCCGAACTCCAATATATAGTGTCGTGTACATACTAGTATATGAAAAAAGGCCGGGCTTGTCAATGCATAATTTGGAAAAATCCGCCCGGTACGACAGGGCGGATTTTATTACATCCATATAGTATAATCTCTCTCGTCAAAATAGACTTCTTCTGCACGCACCCGCGGCCATGCGCCTGCAGTCAGTCCTTCCCTGCCCTGATTGCCTCATAAATCGCCTCATGCAGCCCCGTGTACAGCTCGTCATAGCGGACATGCTTCTGCTCCAGCCTGACAGCCGTGGTATGCAGGTACAGCGGAACCTTTTGGGAATGCTTCTCCTCAATACCCTCATAGAAAAAGCCCTCCCCGTTCCTGGCCCTGATCGCCTGGGCGATGCCCTCCGCATAGGATTCCTCCCTGCTGTCCGTGAGGATGCAGAACTCATCCCCGCCGATGCGGAATACCAGATCCCCCTCTCCCGCCGCTGCGCTCATGCGCTCCATGGCCTCGATGATGGCCAGATCCCCTGCCTTATGGGAAATCTCATTGATGCGCATCATCTCCTTGACATCACAGCAGACGAAGAAGCAGTCCTTCCTCTCCTGGAACAGATCGTACAGCTCACTGATATCCACATGCCTGTTGCTCATCATACATTGACCTCCATTCTCTGCCGGTATCCGAAGCCTCGGATACAGCTCATACTTCATCTTCCGAAATTCCGATGGTCTACAGTTCCATACCTGCCTGAACGCGCGCGCAAAGGATTCGTGTGTGCTGTATCCGTACTCCAGGGCAATGTCCAGGATAGTCCTCTCCGGGCTGCCCGCTAAGAGCCTTGCCGCCTGCATCATCCTCCTGCGGACGACATAGTCGTGGACGGATATCCGGTTCACACAGCGAAAGGTCTTTTCCAGGGTGGATTTGGAGCAGAAGCATGCGGCCGCCACATCCTCCGTCCGGATGTCATCCCGCAGATGCCCTTCAATATATTCCAGCGCTGTCAGCAGCAGCTCCACACGACGCATCCCAAATCACGCCCCTTTCGATATCGTGGTTCCATTATAACAGGGATTCGGGGGAAAGACTTGACTTTTTGAGTCGATTCGGGCCCAAATGGAAAAAGGTGCAAAGCCTGACCCGGTAAAGACTTTGCACCCTGTTTCGTATCTGCTATTCAGTTGCGGGACTTACTCTTTGATGTAGTCAAGCTCAGTCAGATTGATTCCTGAGGCTGTCAAGATGACCTTCAATTCTATATAACGGCGCTTCATCTTCTTGTACGCCGGAGACTCCTTGTCGGAATCTACCATGTAATCCTGCAATCGCGAAAACTCTTCCACCGATATCTTAAGCATTTCTTTTTCAGACATGCAGCCACCCCGCTTTCTAAAATATTGCCTCTGTGTCTCTTTGCTTCTTCCATGGAATGCTTTTCTTCCATTATAACAGCCCTGCATCCAGGTGTAAAGCTTTATTTCGGTTCCCGGAACCCCTTTCACCTCTCATTCATATACAGCGCCACCCGGTTGTCGATCAGTCCTGTCACCGTCTCCAGCGACTTCTGCCCGTGGAAATAAGCGGCCGTCTCCTCCCGGATGATGTTCATGACCTCCTCGTCCTGCCAGGCCCGCCTGGCAGGGCC
>CAOOJO010000446.1 GCA_948496895.1 uncultured Acetatifactor sp.
CGATGAACCTGCCAAGCCGCTCCCCCATGTCCAGCAGCCGGAACTCCGCCCATAAATCCATGAGGCCGTTGCTGCTCGGCGTCCCTGTCAGCCCCACGATGCGCTTTACCTTCGGCCGGACTTTCATCAGCGCCCTGAACCGCTTCGTCTGGTGGTTTTTGAAGGATGATAACTCATCAATCACCACCATGTCGAAGTCAAACGGTATTCCGCTTTCAGAAATCAGCCACTGCACGTTCTCCCGGTTGATGACGTAAATGTCCGCCTGTTTCTGGAGTGCCGACAGCCTTTCACTTTCCGTCCCGACCGCCACGCTGTATTTCAGTCCCTTCAGATGATCCCATTTTTCAATTTCCGCAGGCCATGTATGCCTTGACACCCTTAATGGGCCAATAACGATAATCTTATGGACTTCAAAGCTATCAAACAAAAGGTCGTTGAGTGCGGTCAGCGTTATCCCTGTCTTGCCCTCAGCCCAAGCCCATATCCAACAGGACAGCCGCTATCGGATGGCTTTTGATATATTCGATTGCGAAACTCTGATAGCTGTGTGGTACGAACTTCATAAGGCATCACCCCCAATCTCTGATATTATTTTTTCAATCTGCCCCTCGTCATCCAGTACATATACCCTGAACCCAAGTCCCCGCAGCAGCCTGTGGCGTGCCGCCTGGAGCGGCCTCGGTTTCTGCCCCGGCGCTTTCAGTTCCACGAATGCCATCCTGCCATGCGGCAGGAGCAGCAGTCTGTCCGGCATCCCGGCAAAGCCAGGAGACGTAAACTTGGGGCAGATGCCGCCGCTTTTCCTGGATTCCTGCACCAGCTTCTGTTCAATCTGTTTTTCCCGCATTCCGTATTCCTTTCTGGACAAAAGGATGGACAACAGCCCGATTTTTTCTATACGCGCGTATATACACATATACACACGCCCATTTCTATATTTTCTTTTATTTTTTCTCAATAGGTTTTGTCTTGTCCTCTTGTCCCAATGTTGTTATTTTCCTTGATATACCGCCGCCCCTTTACAGGACGGGCGGCAGGACACTTACTCGGACGGCTACCGCCTGTGCCATGGTGTGTTCAGGACAGCTTGCGCTTGTACCCCCGCTGCCGTCCATAGAGCGGGTACGTTGTCCGCTCCGCTTTCTCCCACCCCTCGATCTTGCGCATGATGGCGGCAATGGCATAGGAATCCGCAGGCTTCATGGAAGAGCCGTCCCTGCCGAAGCACTCGCACCATATCTCCATATTGCAGGCATACATACGCTGTACCGTGCCGTCTTTCCTGCTGACGCCGAAGTCGGAATCACTGAGGTAGCTCCGCCGTTCGAACAGGGACATCTCCGCCCACTTCTCCGGGAGCAGGGTGTCCAGGTACTCCCGCACCAGCCCCTCGCGCTCATCCGTTTCCAGGGCGTCCGCCTGTTCCGCCACGGCGATCTCAGCATCCTGGCCTTCCAGGTAGAGCTTCTCCCCTTTCTGGTACAGCACGAGCGTTTCCGCCCATATCTGCGCCACATCCTCTTTCGTGAGCTGCCACGGCTTCTTCCTGGAGCTGCCGGACACGCGCACCGGCCAGAAGCGACGGTTGCCCGTGATGTCGCGCAGGAAGCCCGTCTCCGCATTCGTGGTGCCTACAATGACGCACTGCCTCGGATGGCTCTCCACATTGACGCCATAGGACGCGCGGTACTTGTCGTCCACACGGCTGATAAAGGACTTCACAGTCTCGATGTCCGCCTTCCTCATGCCCGCCAGCTCGCCCAGCTCCAGTATCCAGTACCCCTGCAGCTTCTCCGGGCCGGATTTGTCCTTCATGTCCGTAAGCGTCAGGCTGTCGGAGAACCATTCCCCGGCGAGCTTCGCATAAAAGGTGGACTTCCCGATGCCCTGCGGGCCATTCAGGATCGGGACGCTGTCAAACTTCGTCCCTGGACGGTATACCCTTGCGATGGCCGCCGCCATCGACTTTCGGCTGACCGCCCTTGTGTAGCTGTTATCCGCGGCGCCGAAATAATCAACCAGCAGGGTGTCCACGCGGGGGATGCCGTCCCATTCCGGCAGTCCCTCCAGATAATCCCGGATGGGATGGTATGCCCGCTCCGCCGCCACCGCCACCACGGCGTCCTTCGTCTTGGTCGGGGAATAGATGCCGTAGTTCCTGGAGAGGTACACCTTGAGCGCCGCCGCATCAGAATCACTCCAGCCGCCCTTGATCTGCTCCCATGGCAGTCCCTCCCTTGCGTCGATCCCGTCCCGGTGGCAGTTGAAGGCAATGCCCTTCAGCTCCTCGTCGTTCTGGATGATCAGGACGATATTGTCCAGCGTGTCTTTTATGCCGCCTTTCCGGTCAAGCTCCAGGCTTTTCCTCCAGTCCTCCCCGTCTGCGAATTCCTCTCCGGCCTGCCTGCGCCGCTCCTCCAGGGCCTCTACCTTCACGCTGTCAATCGTCAGCGCAAAATCGCACATTGCCTTGAAGGATGCTTTGTCATCAAGTTCACCGAATTTGTGGATGCGTACAAGGTCAAAGGCATTGCAGAGTTTCAGATAGGCAGGGTCTTTTGCATGGTGGCTGTAGGCGAATTTCCCGCCCTCCTTGATTTCCACGCCCGCCATGCTGCTGGACTCGGTCAGGTGGTAGCGGTCTTCCTTGTCCGTAGGCTCATATACATCCTGCAGGAAAGCGTCCATGGCAAGGCTTATAGGGAAGAACACCCTGTTGAACAATCCCACCACGCCCTCTTTTTCAAGCGGGTCCTGCACCTTCTGTATGCTGATGGAATTTGCCCGGCTCTCCCTTGAGGATGTGGGCAGCCTTGTCGGGTCCCGCCATTCCGG
>CAOOJO010000447.1 GCA_948496895.1 uncultured Acetatifactor sp.
AAATTTTCCTGAAACTATTCATAATTGATGCATCTCCCAGTGATTTTAGTTTGAACTTCAAACTATTTTACCACCAGGATTGTGATTTATCAAGTCCTAAATTTCCTCATCTGCCGCTTCCTATTCCGCGGCACCACTCGATTGCGGTTTCTGCTATAAATCTCTTTTCTGGTCTGCGATCTCCACCCGGATAGAACGGTTCCGCAGCAGCTTCGCGCCCTCCCCCGGGCGCTCCTCCAGGTACCACCGTACTGCGTCCCCGAAAGACTGGCGCCTGGTCTGCACGGGAAATCCCTTTCCCCAGACGAGGCAGGGGGCTTCCAGGGGATAGTCGCTATGCTCTGGAAACATCTTTGTCTGCAAGCTTTGCCGTCCTTTCGGTTCATCTGAATCCTGCTGCCTCTGCTCTCCGCCTGGTTTTTCTCCTTCGTCTTCCTCCTGGGAGTCCCCGCGGAAATCTCCACGGGAACCCTCCGCCAGAAGCCGCTCCTGCAGCTCCAGCAGATCCAGGTTCACCTCCTCCACATAGCTTGCCGTGAGGGACAGCACGCTTCCCTCTCCTTCCCTGGTCCCCAGGGCCTGGCTGATGGTCAGGACGTTCACCCAGTCCGGCAGGCCCTTCTCCAGGGCGGCGTCCAGCCACCTGGCAAAGGTCTCCCAGGGCAGATATCCGCCGAATGCGGTGAAGTAGTCCGCCACGGTCTGTTCGGGCTTATGGACCGACTCCTGGAAATCCGACTCTTCATAGCAGTATTCCAGCCTGTGGTCAAGCCTGGATACGGTGAGGAGCCCTCCATAGGTCTCCACCTCCGTGACGCCCTCCAGCTCCTGCCCCAGGCTCTCCGCAAGGAGCCTGTCCAGGCTGTCGGCCCGGTACATCTTGATAGCGCCGTCCATATAATAGGTGCCGCTCTCTCCCTGATAGACACATAAGGGGCCATAATCCGACAGGTGCGAATATTTGAAGCCCCATCCGAAACGTCCTATGTAGCGCTTCCCCTCCTTAATCTTCGTCCGGGAGACATCCATGTGGAAATTCATGGTTCTCTGGTGCTCTGTGGAATGGACGCTGAGGGGAAAGCCGAATGGGGACAGAGCGCCGTAGAACAGCCTGTCATGGCGCCTCTCCCTTTTGGGTCCGTAGCGCAGCACACAGTATCCTTCCGCAGTTTCAGGGAAGCCTATGCACTCTAAAATCGCCTGGGCTTTCCGCAGCGAATCCATCCCCTCCAGATTCTTCGCGGCCAGGCGCACGGGCTTTGGCTGGCGCAGCAGGGACAGGGCTTCCCGCGCGCTGTTTTCCAGCTCTTCCGGCTCCACATCTTCTAGTTCCGCAGCTTCTGACATATGTGTCAGTATTTTGCTCCGGCAGAGGGATTCAAAGGGCAACGGAACCTCTCTCCAGCCAAATTCCGCCCTCCTGAAAATCCTGTCCTCCCAGCCGAACTCCATCTGGCGATAGATGCGGATTCCCTCACCGGACACCACCGCACGGAAGCAGAACCGCTCCTGTTCCGCATAATATACCGCCCTGGTTCCTGCGGGCAGCCGGTCGTTGTCCGCCGCCAGGAGCCTTGCCACCAGGGGACAGATGTGGGGATGCAGGGGAATCTTTCTCAGCCACTGCAAAATCAGCTCCTCCGCTTCCCTGCACTCTGATGGCTCAATGGCTGTCACTGCCAGCAGGAAGAAGAAATTCTGCTGCCCACGCACCTCCGTCTCCAGTAGCTCTTCCGCCCACCGGCGCAGTTCGGCAAAGGGCAGCACCGGGGACAGCACCGGCGCTTCTTCCAGGAAATACAGGCAATAATGATAATGGAACTCCACCCGCAAAAGCCGTCCGTCCGGCAGGACGCACGTGGCGCTCACCGGGGCGGCGATGGACTCCGTCTCCTCATCGAATCCGGTAAAGGCCCTCTGCCACACCTTAGAGGGCGCGTAGATATGGCGGATGTACGCCGGAAGATAGCACTCCCCGTCCATCTCGTACAGATACCCATCCTCCCAATCTCCCCGAATCCGGCTGTGGCGGAAGCCATAGCCACGCATCAGATAATACTGCCAGAAATCCCCGTTCTCCTCCAGCCTGTCCATGTCCACTGGCGGAACCGGCACCTGGAAGCGGTAATCAATCTCCCTGCACATCTGGCTCGTGGCCAGGGAGCGCAGCAGGCTCTCCAAAAGCTCCGTGCGCTTCGGCTCCGGGAACCCACCCTGCTCCAGATAGCGAATCAGCCCCTCTGTCAGGGAGCGGGGCATCACGAGCCTCTTCGCTCCCCCGTAGATTCTGTCGAACAGCCCCCTGTCCCCCTGCAGTTCGCTCCACTGAGGCATGGCGAACAGGGCTTCCACCCGCTCCCGGATTTCGGGCGTTTCCTCATAGATGGATTTCTCGTAATTGTTCTGGTTGTCGTTGATGATTCGGGAACAGACGCGGTAAACCATCGTCGCTTTCTGCTCCCGCCCGTCCTGGTCGAACAACAGCTCCTCCACCTGGGGGAGCTGTCTTAACACCTGCTCCTTTAGGGCGCTGTACAGCCCCCTGGTGCTGCTGCGCTCCAGCTCCCGGAAAGAGAACTTCTGGTACAGGAATTTCAGCACGCATTCCGGCAGCCGCTCCTCCTTCAGCCACTGGACGTAGAGCTTCACCACGCATTCGCTGCGGCTCTCGTAGTCCCCACTGCCCGGGCGTTTGCCGTTGCGCTCATACAGGTAATGCACCTGGCCGAGCCCCAGGACATGCTGCCAGGTCTCCTTTTCCGCCTCCGTAAGCTGCCCCCTGCGCCCCCTCTCCTGTAGGTTCAGGTAGTCGGAAAAGG
>CAOOJO010000448.1 GCA_948496895.1 uncultured Acetatifactor sp.
CCGCGCCGATAGGGCCAGTGATGGGGCCCGCGCCCGCGATGGACGAAAAATGATGTCCCATCAGGACAGGGGTCTTGGACGGGACGTAGTCTACGCCGTCCTCCATGGTATGGGCAGGGGTCTCCTCCTTGCTGTCGCCCACGCCCCATTGCTTGCACAGCCATCCGCCGTAGAAGATATATCCACATACAAGGACGGCTATGGAAATCACAACCAGTACTAACGTGTTCATAAAACCTTTCTCCTTTTCTTTTTGTTTAATGATAGTACATTTTTCAAAATTTCCCCCACACATCTCCCGCTCCGGTTGGTGGCGATGCGGTTCCCCTCGGAAACCTCCAGCACCGCGGCGTGGAAGTCCATCCACCCGTGGAGGGAAAATCGAAAACTTTTGTAGATGCGGCATTTCTTCAGCGCCGCTCTGGCATCCTCTTCGCAGGTATCGCAGACGAAGACTGCCGTGATGTAAGTATACATATGCCCCGGCCCGATGTGGGCCCGCTTCATGCCGTCCTCCCAGGCCTGGTCCCGGCAGCGCTGGAAGCTCTCTCTGGTGAGATGCTCCACATCGAAGAGATAGACGAACTCCTCACAGTCCGCCTTCCACAGGTTGGCCTGCCTGGAGAGCACATATTTTTCCGAATGTTCAAAAAACTCACAGATGGCTGTGAGCGGCTTTTGTTCGTCCCCGAACAGAGTTATGTTGAAATAGGCTCTATAGCCCTCCAGCAGTCGTTCCAGCGCTGTCTCTCTCGTATATTGCATAAAAACGTATACTTTCCTTTATTAAACCGCTGACTGCGGCATATTTTCTGGTATTATATACCTGTTTTCATGGATTTACAATGATTTTTTATAATTTGTTTTTTGATTTTTAATAAGATTTTAATGATTTCCACCGGTAGCGGTCAGAGCCACAGCACCTCCTCCAGGCTCCTCTGGACGCGGACCTCCTCCACGCACACCAGCTTCGCCAGCAGCCAGGCCCGCTCCTCCTGCGTCATCCGCTCCAGCCCTTCCGCCTCTCCCGAGGCCTCCAGGTTCCTCATGATGTCCTCCAGGCATTCCTCCTTGTACCGGGCCGCATCGGCAGCCTCCCGCCAGGCCTGCCGTTTCCTCTCCAGGGCCTGGAGAAGCTGCCCCCCGGAGGCCTCCCCGTCCACGATGCCCTTGATCTCATCCAGGGAAAAGCCCAGAGCCTTGAGCTCCAGCAGCGCATTCAGCTGCTGGACCTGCTCCGGGGCATAATACCGGTATCCGTTCCCCGCATCAATCCTGGCGGGCTTGATGATCCCCTTTTTCTCATACAGCCGCAGAGCCTTCCTGGACACGCCGAAAAAGTCCGCAAGCTCCCCTATCAGCATCAGGCCGTCCTTCATAAGCAAATCCCTCCTCACTCGTCCAGAACCTCATTGACCCTCTTCACGCAGACCCCATTGGCCCTCAGGTTGCCCAGAGAGGCGATCAGCATGAACAGCCCCGCCAGCACGGAGCCCCTCACCTGGAAGCAATAGACCACGTCCGAAAAGGACATGCCCCCCTGTTCCATGAGGAGCGCCCCGGACAGCAGCATGGAAAAATACCCGCCGATGCCGAACAGCCTGGTGAGCATGCCCCCCATGGCGCTGCGCCTGTGCATCCGCAGGTTTGCCGCCATCAGGCTGCGGCTGTGCCTGGCGCATTCCTCCAGCAGCAGCCCGCCCGCGTCATATATCCGGATCGCGTCCGCCTCCTCGATCAGCGGCCCTATGGCGGAGGTGCACCGGGCCATGGCCTGCCGGGATTCCTCCTTCAGCCCGGGAATCGCCCGAAGCACCACCCTTTCGTGAAGGATCAGATGGGGCAGGATCCACAGCCATGCCACCCCGGCCAGGGCCGGACTGCCGCCCAGCAGCAATATCGAAGACATGGCTGTATTCAATATGGCCACCAGGGCATGGGGGATGTTCAGCGGGCCGTTCATCATCTCGAACGCGGCCCGGACGTCGCTGCCCAGCCTGGTCATCCACTCTCCCCTGGCCCGGGCCTCCACCTGGCGGCAGCCCAGCCCCAGGATCCTCTCCAGCAGCCTCCCCCGCAGCGCCGCCTCCGCCCTGGCGGCAAACGCTGCATAGAGGCTCCACACGGTTCCATTATAACAGAAAAGCAGGGCGCATAGAATCCCATAGGACACACAGATTTCCGGCAGCCCCTCTGCGTCCCCCGCCTCCAGGCACCGGAAGACGGACTTCATAAGCGCCGCCAGCATCCATGCCCTGGCTCCGTCAAAGGGCGCCCGGAGCAGAAGCAGGAGCACGTATCTGCGCCCCATGCCCAGCCTCTTTATCAGCCTTTTGAACTCACCCACGAAGCAGCCGCCCTCCTTCCAGCCGATAGATGACATATCCGTCATCCAAAGCCTCCGGATGGTGTGTCACATGAATCACCGTCCGGCCTGCCGTCAGCCTCCCCAGAGCCGCCAGCACGGATTGGCCCGTGTCCCTGTCCAAAGCGGACACAGGCTCGTCCAGCAGTATCACCGGCGCGTCCCTGCAGAGGGCCCTGGCTATCTGGATCCGCTGGGCCTGCCCGCCGGACACCTGGCCGCCCCGCTGGCCTACATGGGTGTCCAGCCCCCGGGGCAGGCCCTTTATCCAGTCCGTGAGGCTGGCCCCGCGGCAGGCCTCCCACAGCGCCGCCTCCGGCACAGGGTGGCCGCAGGTGATGTTGTCCCGGATGGACAGAGGGAAGAGGGCGTTTTGCTGCATCACCAGGGCTACCTGCTTCCGGATGTCCCCGGGCGTCCGCTTTCCCGCCACCTCCACCCTGCCGCTGT
>CAOOJO010000449.1 GCA_948496895.1 uncultured Acetatifactor sp.
TGGAAAAGCGGCCTACGCGTATATAGAAAAAAGCGCCAGGCTCTGCCTTTCGGGCCAGGCGGACGCCATGGCCACGCCGCCCATCAACAAGGAATCCCTGCGGGCGGGAGGCGTGGACTTCATCGGCCATACGGAGATTCTGGGCGCCCTGTCCGGCACCGCCGATCCGCTGACCATGTTCGAGGTCCGCGGCATGCGGGTCTTTTTCCTGACCCGCCATGTGTCCCTGCGGCAGGCCTGCAGCGATGTCACGAAGGAACGGGTCATGGACTATATCGTCCGCTGTAGCGCCGCCCTGGAAAAGCTGGGCGTCCATGAGGGCGCCATGGCCGTGGCGGGCCTGAACCCCCACAGCGGAGAGCATGGGCTGTTCGGCTGGGAGGAGGTGAAGGAGATAGCCCCGGCGGTGGAGGAGATGCGAAGGCGCGGGTACCGGGTGGAGGGCCCCATCGGAGCGGACTCCGTATTCCACCTGGCCCTCCAGGGCAGGTACAACAGCGTGCTCTCCCTTTACCACGACCAGGGACATATAGCGACCAAGACGCTGGATTTCGCCCGCACCATCGCCATTACCAACGGCATGCCCTTCCTGCGCACCTCCGTGGATCACGGCACCGCCATGGACATCGCGGGACAGGGCGTCGCGGACGCCGTCAGCATGAAGGAAGCCGTCCGCCTGGCCGTGAAATACGCGCCGGCATTTACCGGCAAAGGATAAGCGTGACTTTTTGCCTGTACTATGATATACTAACCACCATAAGCAATGCAGTCCCTGAAAAGCACCACACTTAAGAGGCGGAGGGCAACTGAATGGGTAAATGGGGGATTTTTGAGAATATCAGCGATGCGGAGCAGCAAAAGACCATGGTGCAGAGCGTCCAGAATCTGGAAGCCATCATCAATGAAGGCCTGCGGGTGGCCCTGCTGGAGGAGACTCCGGACCGGTCCCTGGAGGTGCTGCTGGCATACCTGGGCAAGGCGCTGGAAGGCGAGCGGACCTATATATTCGAGCAAAACCCCGGGGGCTGCGACGACAATACCTACGAGTGGACTGCCCCCGGCGTACAGCCGGAAAAGGAGAACCTCCAGAACGTCCCCCCGGAAGTCTGCGCGAGCTGGTACCGCAACTTCAGCATCGGCAGGCACATCGTCATCCATGATGTGGAGGACATCCGTGAAAGCGAGCCGCTTCAATATGAGAACCTGAAGCGTCAGGGCATCCACACCCTGGTGGTGGTTCCCCTGTATGACGACGGAAAGGTAATAGGGTTTTACGGCGTGGACAATCCGCCGATAAAGTCCCTGGAGTATACCTCGAACATGCTGCAGACCGCGGCCTATTTCATCGTCTCCTCCCTGCGGCGGCGCAACCTGGTCAGGGAGCTGGAAAAGCGCAGCCACAACGTCTTCTACGCCCTCAACGTGGACTATGTGGGCATCTACCAGGTGGATTTCCCCACGGACACCTGCCAGATCTACCGGCAAAACGAATTCCGGGGGAAGAACCCGCCCGTGGATTTCGCGAAAGGGTACCAGACAGCCATGGAGCGGTACATTTCCCTCTACGTGGTTCCCGGGGACCAGGAGAGGCTGCGCACGGTGACGAAAAGGGAGTATATCCTGGCCCAGCTGAAGACAAAGAAGAAATTCTATGTCCGCTACCAGGTAAAGGAGAATTCCAGGGGCCTGAAGAACATGGAAATCCACTTCTCCATCACGGGAAACGACTTGGAGGAACAGCAGGCGATTTTCGCGTTCCGGGACGTGAACGCCGTGGTGGAGCAGGAAGAAAGATACAAATCCGAGGCCAGGCAGAGCATGGAGGACATCCTGGAGGGCGCCAGGACCGGTATCTGGACCATCGAGCTGGAGGAGGGCTGCGAGCCAAGGATGCATGCGGACAGGACCATGCGGATGCTTCTGGGGATATCGGAGGACGTAGGTCCCGAGGAGTGCTATCGGCACTGGTTCTCGAACATCGAGCCGGACTATATGGAGATGGTGCGGGAGGCGGTGGCGGAGATATTGGAAACCGGGCGCTCCGAGGTGACCTACCCCTGGAACCACCCCATGCTGGGCAGAATCTATGTGCGCTGCGGCGGCGTGCTGGATAAGGAATTCAAAAAGCCAGGCGCCAGCCTCAACGGCTACCATCAGGACATCACGGAGGTCATGGTGACCCGGAAAAAGCAGGAGCAGGCCATCATGGAGCTGCTGGAGCGGGTGAGGCGGGCCAACTCGGCCAAGAGCGAATTCCTCTCCCGCATGTCCCACGACCTGCGCACGCCCATCACCGGAATCCTGGGCATGCTCACCATCATGGAGCGGATTCCGGAGGACTCCCCCAGACAGAAGGACTGCAGAGAGCAGATTCGGGTGTCCGCGAACCACCTGCTGTCTTTGGTCAACGACGTGCTCCAGGTCAGCAAGCTGGACAGCGGCCTGCCCGCCGCGGTGGAGGAGAGCTTTGACCTGAGGGATACGCTGGAGGAATGCGTTACGATCATGTCCCCTCACGCGCAGGAGGCGGACGTCCGCCTGGTATTGGAGGAGACGGACCTGCGGCACAGGAGGCTGATTGGCAACCCGTTGCAGATGAGGCAGATTCTGACGAATATCATCGACAATGGAATCAAATATAACAGCCGGGGCGGCCTGGTGTCCATCCAGGTAAAGGAGCTCGCCTGCCAGGAGGAGCTTGCGGATTACGAATTTGTAATAAAAGACGATGGGATCGGCATAGGAGAGGAGTTCCAGAAGCATATCTTCGAGCCGTTCACCCAGGAGAATCCTGGCGCCA
>CAOOJO010000450.1 GCA_948496895.1 uncultured Acetatifactor sp.
TCCCTGGACAGGGACAGGCAGTGCTTGTCATAGATGGTGATCTCCTTCCCCTCCACCACCTCCGTCTTCAGGGAATCCAGCCTCTCCTTGTCGCAGAAGCAATAATAGGCCTCCCCCTTCTCAATCAGCTCCTTTGCATATTTCATGTAGATGCCGGTCTTCATCCGCTCGCTCTGGACATATGGGCCAAAGCCTCCGTCCTTGTCCGGTCCCTCGTCATGCTTCAGGCCCACCCGCTCCAGGGTGCGGTAGATGATCTCCGTGGCTCCCTCCACGAAGCGCTCCTGGTCGGTGTCCTCGATCCGGAGCATGAAATCCCCACCCTCATGCTTGGCGATCAGGAACTCGTACAGAGCCGATCGCAGGTTGCCCACATGCATTTTCCCGGTAGGGCTGGGCGCGTATCTCGTTCTGATTTTCATGGTCGCTTCCTCTTTCTACAGTTGATCATGTACCTATTTTAGTACCATTGGGACAAAACTGCAACCATAAAAATGGGATATTTTATCTGTAGACCCACATATGCTTGATCTGGTGCTCCAATGTCCCATACTCCCATTTCTCCCTGCTGCGGGCCACGCAGTTGGAATCGTTGACATAGAAGCCTTTGGCATCATAGCCGTAGATGACGATGAAATGTCCTGCCGCCGTAAAGTCACCGCTGCTCATGGAACAGATGATGACACCTCCGTCATCCAGAGCGTTTTTCATGGTCTGCTCTGAGAGAGAGGGCTGCTCCACGCTGACCCCGCAGGTGGCCGGAAACTCCTCCAGCAATGCCCATGCCGTACCGGTGCCAAAGACATAGTGGCCATTTTCCATGCTGTAGTCCGCCACGGTCTTTGGGGTGATGCTCTCGTCCCGCAGCAGATAGTACATGGCCATGGAAAGGCAGGTTGGCCCGCAGCCGGACAGACCGATATTGTCGTCCCCGTAGCTCTCGTATCCCCATCTGGGATCCCACTGCAGGAAAAGAGGGTAGTCCTGGCTCTTCTCCAGCTCCGACAGGCCCGTATAGGACGGCCTTGCCTCTTTGTTCTGGGAATTCATTACGAAATCCGCCATCTCCGGGTTGTTGGCCAGGGCCTTGAGCATGTCGTCGGAGTAACGGGAATGCTGCTTGTAGATTTCCGCAATCTGTTCATTGTCCCGGGACAGCTCCTGCAGGCAGACCAGCACCTCCTCGGGGCTGCGGTCCATGGGCATGTCCACCTGCGCAAGGCCGCAGAGGCTCACATAATCCACCACATCCTCCCTGGGTTCCACGCCCGCGGAACCATAGGTAGGGTTCGGCACGTCCTCCTGCGTCCGGGCTTCCGGCTGAGGGATGTCTTCCTCCTTCCAGGTGAGGTTCGCCTGCCGCGCCATCTGATTCAAGGCATTGTCCAGTCTCCTGACCTGCCACCGAAGCTCTAAAAACAGAAACAGGTTCATCGCCAGCAGAAGGCATACAATCAGGAGGCCGATTGTCCTGCGCTTCCGGGATGTGCCCTGTCTCCGAATCCGAGGCGGGGCCTGTCTGCCCCTGCTCTCTCCCCGGAACTCCCCTCTCCTGTAGGCCTCGTCCCTCTCCCTGAATGCATCCCTTCTGCGGTATCCCCTGTCGTCCCTCACGCTTTTCCTCCTCTTTCACAGTCCGGGCCTCAGGAATTACTCCATTGCCGTTCCTGTCCTTCTCTATGAGGATACCTTAGCTTTGTAACAGATTTTCTACAAATCTGTATCATAGTTGTAAAGAAAAGCGTAGAATCAGTTCACCAGGCGCACGGTCTCCCTGGCGATGGCCAGCTCCTCGTTGGTGGGAATCACCATGACGGTGGTCCGGCTCCCCGGGGTGGTGATGGCGATGTCCTCGCCACGCTTCCCGTTGGCCTCCTGATCCAGCTCTACGCCCAGGTAGCCCAGGTATTCACAGACAAATGTGCGCACGATGGGCGCGTTCTCGCCGATGCCCGCGGTAAAGCAGATGACATCCACGCCGTTCATGGCCGCCACATAGGCCCCGATATACTTCGCCACCCGGTAGCAGTAGGCCTTCAGGGCCCGGACAGCGTTGGCGTCCCCGGCGTTGTAACCGGCCTCCAGGTCGCGGAAGTCGGAGGAGAGATTATCCGAAAGCCCCAGCACGCCGGACTTCTTGTTCAGCACCGACATGATTTCGTCGATGCCCTTGCCCTCCTTGTGGGCCAGGAACTCGATGATGGCCGGGTCGATGTCGCCGGAGCGGGTGCCCATCATCAGGCCCTCCAAAGGGGTCAGGCCCATGGAGGTGTCCACGCACTTTCCGTTCTTCACGGCGGAGACGCTGGCTCCGTTGCCCAGGTGGCAGACGATGATCTTCAGATCCTCATAAGCCTTTCCCAGAACCTCAGCCGCCCTTTTGGACACATAGGAATGGCTGGTGCCATGGAAGCCGTATCTCCTGATTTTATATTTTTGATAATATTCATACGGCAGGCCGTACATATAGGCTTCCTCAGGCATGGTCTGGTGGAAGGCTGTGTCGAAGACGCCTACCATGGGGGTGTTCGGCATCAGCTTCCTGCAGGCGTCTACGCCTATCAGGTTGGCCGGGTTGTGCAGGGGGGCAAGGTCATTACACTCCTCCACCGCCGCCAGCACTTCGCTGTCTATCACCACGGAGCTGGCGAATTTCTCGCCGCCATGCACCATGCGGTGCCCTACCGCGCCGATTTCGTCCAGGCTTCCCACCACTCCTGTCCTGGGATTGGTAAGAGCCTCCAGCACCAGGCGAATCGCCTCGGTGTGGTCGGGCATGGGGGTGACTGTTCTGT
>CAOOJO010000451.1 GCA_948496895.1 uncultured Acetatifactor sp.
CGCCTTCTTCGGAAGCGCCTGTACACGCTCCCACAGCCCTGCTTTTTCCAGACAGCGCCGCAGCCGCTCTCCGTCCTCGGTTCCCGCCTGCGCACAGGACACATTGTCGGCCAGCGGGAAGGAAAAGGCGAACACCTCCTGGAATACCACCGCGAACTCTTTCCGGTATTCTTCCGGTGAAAACAGGGATGCATCCTGCCCGTCCAGGTATATTTTCCCGGAAGAGGGGCGGTACAGCCCGCAGATCAGCTTGACCAGCGTGGATTTTCCGGCTCCGTTCAATCCCACCAGGGCGATTTTCTCCCCGGGGCGGATGGTCAGCGTCAGGTCATGGATCGTATCCTGGTCATTCCCCTCATAGCGGAACGATACATGCTCCAGGCGGATTTCATGGGCCTTTCCCGGGTGTTCCATCGGAATCCGCTCTGGAATATTCACTTTTTGTTGTGGCGATCTTCTCTTTCCGGGAGCCTGTCCGGAAACGCTCTCCTTCCATGTGGCTCCCTCCTGCCCGGGCCTTCCTTCCGCGAATTCCAGGAAATCCCGATAGCGGTTCATGTACCGGTTGTTGCGCAGTATCTCCGCAAAGGCCTCCGACAGGGATTTCATCCAGCCCCCGAAGCCGGCCACGATTCCAATGTAGAGCAGAAAGGCGGACAGGCTCATCCTTCCCAGGGCCAGCTGGCGGATCAGGTAGCCGTAGACCAGCAGATCTCTTATGGCAGCCAGCACCCGTTCGAAAAGCGAGGCGTTGATGGCGCAGCCCTTCTGTCTGCCAGTCCAGTAGGCCAGCTCCTTGGTCATTTTCCCGAATTCCTCCTGAAACCATGTCCACAGGCGGTACAGCCGGATATCCTTGCCGTTTGCCGGAGCAAGCACCTCCCGTTTCAGATACTCGTATCCCTGGCTCGCCTGGATGTAGCGCTCCTCATGCCTGGCGCCCCTGCGGTCTGCATAGATGTTGGCCGCCAAGCCAGCTCCGGCAGCGGCAAGCAGGAGCAGGAGAAGCAAAGGGCTCATCCTGCCCACGATGGCCGAATAGATGAGCAGGCTCCCCAGCGCGGTGGCTGCTTTCTCAAATCCAGAGAGATATGCTTCGATTCCGGTTCCCTCGCCGTTATAGACGTTTTCCCTGGCTCCCTCCAGCTTCCTCTGGCCCCTGGCGGTCTCCAGCTCCTGAAAGTCCGCCGTCAGGCAGGCCTCGAAGAAATCCGTGCCCAGCAGGCCGCGGAACAGGAATCTGGCTTTCTTCGCCATGCCGGACAGGTAGCTCTGGGATATCTGCAGCATCTGCAGGGCAAGCACATAGCCTGCCAGGGACAGGAAGATGAATTCCGGCCTCCAGCCGCTTCCCAGCAGATAGACCACCGCGCTGGGCAGGGCCATGGTCGCAAAGGGCTGTGCCACGGACAGGCATATGGCTGCCACTGTGGTCGCCAGATATCCTCCTCCCATGGTCTGCACGAACCAGGCGAGGGCTGTCCTGCAGTTGTCCCATAAAAAATAACTTTTTTCGCTTGATTCCTGCGAAGCTTCCTTTCCCCGGAGCGCCCTTCTTCCATGGAATGTTTTTCTTCCATGGAATGCTCTTCTTCCATAGGATGCTCCTCTTCCATTTCTGCTCATATCTTTCCTGTATACCTCCATCCTTTTTTGGGATCCCGTTGACAATTCTATCATAGAAAAAAATCCCCCGAAAAGGGGATTTTCGCACGAAATGTCGATTTTGAGACGCGAATTGCACAGGGGCGCGTTGCCGCTGTCGTCAGAGAGGCTGTCGCGAAAAAGGAGACAGTCTCGTCTTATAACGGCAGCGTCACCTCCGCCGCGAAGATGCCCGGTTCATTGGCCAGGGTCAGGTATCCGTCATATTTGTCCGCCAACGCCCTGACCCGCTTCATGCCCAGCCCGTGGTTCCCGCGCTTGGTGGAAATGTAGTTCCTTTCGTTGAAATCCAGCTCCTCCCTGGCGGAGTTCTGGACGGAGATATAGAGCTGGGATCTGTTCACCACCATGTAGATGCGCAGGAATCTCTGGTCTTCCGAAATCTTCTCACAGGCTTCCAGGGCATTGTCCAGGAGATTGCCCAGCAGCACGCACAAATCCACGTCCTCCACGGTCAGCTCCCCCGGCAGGATGGCCCTGCAGTTCACCCGGATGCCCTTCTGCTCCGCCAGGGACAGCTTGCTGTTCAGGATGGCGTCCGTCATCAGGTTGCCGGATTTCACATAGGTGTCCACCTTGTCCAGGTTCCGCTCCAGTTCGTCCAGATACTGCTTCATCTCCTCCATCTGCCCCGAGGCGATCTGGGCCTTCATGGCCTGGAGATGGTTGTGGTAATCATGCCGCCAACCCCGCATGTTCAGGTAGATCTCCTTCACCTCCTCATACTGATGGCTCAGGATATCCCGCTGGAAGCGCTCAGTCCGGGCCTCGAATCCCTGATGGTAGGAAAAGAATGTCCCCTCCAGGGACAGGAACACCAGCAGCTCCACCGCTAGGAAGCCAAGCAGCGTCCCGGTATCGGCGGTGCCCCTGATTTTCCATAGATAAAGGCTCAGGATTCCGTAGACAGCAATATTCGCCAGGCTCAAGGCCCCTTTTCCGCGGAAATCTCCCCGCCCATTCGCGCCTGTCAATATTAGTAGGAACGCCGCCGTCACCGCTCCATTTGCCAGCACCACCCAGACAGGGTTATCCGCAAGCACTCCCGGTAGCAGCACAGGCCCTGGGGCCAGCACTTTTCACCATTGCTGCCCCAGGGG
>CAOOJO010000452.1 GCA_948496895.1 uncultured Acetatifactor sp.
ACACATTTCGCTCCGTGTCCTTTCGCCGGAAGGACAGGAAAAGGAAAAGAGACAGAGACTTGAAAAGCAAGTGATGGAAGCGTCGCTTGCTTTTTTTCATACGGAAAAATTCCTGCATTCTAATGGCCGGAAGAGAAGGATAAAGGAGAGAACATGAGCGAGAAATTTACCCTGTACGGCTTCAACAACCTGACCAAGTCCCTGAGCTTCAACATCTATGACGTGTGTTATGCCAAGTCCCAGCGGGAGCAGAAGGACTACATCGCTTATATCGACCAGCAGTACAATTCCGAACGGCTGACCAAGCTCCTGGTGGACGTGACGGAGATGATCGGCGCTTCCGTGCTGAACATCTCCAGCCAGGACTATGAGCCCCAGGGGAGCTCCGTCACCATCCTGATCGCGGACGAGAGCAAGGTGCCCATGGGGGACACCGCGGTGGCCCATCTGGACAAGAGCCATATCACGGTGCACACCTATCCGGAGTACCATCCGGACACCTACCTGGCCACCTTCCGGGTGGACATCGACGTGGCCACCTGCGGGGAGATCACGCCCCTGTCCACCCTGGACTACCTGATCGGCTCCTTCGACTCCGACATCATCACCATGGACTACCGGGTCAGGGGCTTCACCAGGGACGTCAGCGGCCAGAAGCTGTTCATGGACCACCGGATGACCTCCATCCAGGACTACATCGATGCGGATACCCTGCGGAAGTACGATGCCGTGGACATCAATGTGTATGAGGCCAATCTCTTCCATACCAAGATGCTGATTAAGGAGATCGACCTCCAGAACTACCTGTTCAACAGCGACGTCTATGAGCTGGCGCCCAAGCTGCGGCTGGAGATCATGGGGAATCTGCGCCGGGAGATGATAGAGATATTCAGCGGGAGGAATATTTATTAGAAGGGGATGGACAGGATGGGACATCTGAATCAGACGAGAGCGCCGATCTACGAGGCGCTGGAAGCGTTCCGGGGGGAGCGGATCGTGCCCTTCGACGTGCCGGGGCACAAAAGGGGACAGGGCAATCCGGAGCTGACGGAGCTTCTGGGGAAGCGGTGCGTGTCCATTGACGTGAATTCCATGAAGCCCCTGGACAATCTCTGCCATCCGGTGTCCGTGATCCGGGAGGCGGAGGAGCTGGCGGCGGACGCCTTCGGGGCGGCCTGGGCCTTCCTCATGGTGGGCGGCACCACCTCCTCCGTCCAGAGCATGGTGCTCAGCGTCTGCAAAAAAGGGGACAAGATCATCCTGCCCAGGAATGTCCACAGGAGCGTCATCAATGCCCTGGTGCTCTGCGGGGCCATCCCTATCTACGTGAACCCGGACATGGACAGCCGCCTGGGCATCGCCCTGGGCATGAAGCTGTCCCAGGTGGAGCGGACGGTCTCGGAGCATCCGGACGCGGTGGCGGTACTGGTGAACAATCCCACCTATTACGGCATCTGCTCGGATTTGAGGAGCATCGTGGCTCTGGCCCACAGGCACGGCATGAAGGTGCTGGTGGACGAGGCCCACGGGACCCATTTCTACTTCGGGGAGGACATGCCGGTCTCCGCTATGGCCGCCGGGGCGGACATGGCTTCCGTGAGCATGCACAAGTCCGGCGGGAGCCTGACCCAGAGCTCCTTCCTGCTGACGGGGCCGGACATGAACCCGGGCTATGTGCGCCAGATCATCAACCTGACACAGACCACGAGCGCGTCTTACCTGCTGCTGGCCAGCCTGGACATCTCCCGCCGCAACCTCTCCCTGCGGGGCAGAGGGGAGTTCGCCAAGGTGACGGCCCTGGCGGAGTACGCCAGAAGGGAGATCGGCGCAATCGGCGGCTACTATGCCTATGCTTCGGAGCTGATCAACGGGGACAGCATCTTCGACTTCGACCGGACGAAGCTCACCGTCAATACCCTGGGGATAGGGCTGGCGGGCATCGAGGTCTACGATTTGCTGCGGGACGAGTACGATATCCAGATGGAGCTGGGGGACATCGCCAATGTGCTGGCCTACATCTCCATCGGGGACAGGGAGCGGGACATGGAGCGCCTGATCGGGGCGCTGGAGGAGATCAAGCGGAAATACAGCAGGGACAATGCGGATTTATATACACAGGAGTACGTGGAGCCCAAGGTGGCGGTGTCGCCCCAGAGCGCTTTCTACGCGGAGAAGGAGTCCCTGCCCCTGCTGGAGACGAAGGGGCGGATCTGCAGCGAGTTCGTCATGTGCTACCCGCCGGGCATCCCCATCCTGGCTCCCGGGGAGGAGATCACGGAGGAGATCCTGGAGTACATCGTCTACGCCAAGGAGAAGGGCTGCTCCATGACCGGGCCGGAAGACGCGCAGATAGAACGGCTGAATGTGCTGCGGGAGGAGTGGATGGAATAAAGGGAAAAGGCTATAGAGTAATGAAAAGATTTACAAGGTAATACATTGTTTATTGATTTTTGAATATACTGAGGTATCTAATGAATGTGTTGAAAAAATTGCCGTTTACCGGCAGCATAGAAGACATTGCCCTCAGCGGGCAGCATTCATTTAAGGCCTCGTAGCAATACGGGGTCTTTTGCGCTATTTGTATAATGTTTTTAGTGCAAAATGAATGTCAGGTTATCCATAACAGGGAAAGATATGAATGTAATACAGATGGTATCTGAGAAGACAAAAAGGAGGTGCGGGCATGGAATTATGGTTTTCGGAACAGCATACACCGGATGTAAAGCTTTCCATCAAGGTGGAGCGGCAGCTA
>CAOOJO010000453.1 GCA_948496895.1 uncultured Acetatifactor sp.
ACTGGGCGGACACCACGATCAGAGGAATCGCGCTCTTCGCGCGCAGGCCCGCGATCATCTCGATGCCCTTATCCCATCCCTTGTCCTTCAGCTCTACATCCACCAGCATCAGATGTATCTCCGATCTCTCCAATATGGTATACAGGTGCGCCAAATCGGCGGCCACCAGTACGGAAAGCCCTTCCCCTATGAGCAGCGGCGCCATCTTCTCCGCGATTCCTGTCCTGTTGTTATACACCAGAATGTTCTTCTCCATCGTATCCCGTCCTCTCCCAGTCCCAAACGACTGTCACTCTCAAAAACCTTAGTCCCTGTAATACACTGTCAAATCAAGTCCGTTCAGGACCTGCTCAATTTCGATTTCCTCAAAACCTCCGAAGCTGACCGTCAGATCCCAGCCATTCACGGAGATCACCGCATGGACGGACTCCAGGTTCCCCGCCTCGTCCACTGTGTCGAACACCACATAATTCAGCCCCTGACTGTTGGTAAAGCTTCTCTCGTTGCAGCTTATACCCGGATAGGCGGTGGCTGAGCTGTAGCTCTCATACTGTCTGTTGTCCATCTGATGGAGGGTAAAATAGGAATCCTCATTCATGAAGTCCATATGGATATCCTCCTCACCGATGACGCATACCCGCTCACTGGTAAACTCCCTGTCAAACAGTTTCCTGTCCGGAACCACGACGGTCATGTCTTCCGCTGCCAGGAACGCGTCCACGGAATCATACTCCGCGATTTCGGGTTCCACGCACTCTAAGGGTTCCGCTTCAGGGACAGCGTCCTCTATGGAAAATGCCCCCCCTATCTTCAAAAAGGAGGCCATGTCCAGCAGCCCGGCGAACTGTCCCTTAGCATGGGCGGAATCCTCCTGAGAGCTGGTGATGACGAAGCCGTTCTCCCTCACGGTTATGACGCTGTCCCGATAGCTCTTGGCCGCCACCGTCCCCACGCCGCACAGCAGAAATACCGCGGCCGCGGCGCAGCCCTTTGCCATCAGGACCTTTCGGCTCTGCCGCTGCATCCTGTGGTGGTGCAGCTCGTCCCGGATTTCCTCCGCGCTGATTGATATCTGTGGCAGTTCCCTGGAGGCTTCTCGATAGCAATCCCGAAATTTATCCAAAGTCATATTCCTCCTTCAGCGACTTCCGCAACAGTTCCCTTCCCCTGGTGAGCTGGGAAGTGACTGTGGATTCCCCCCGGCCTGTAGCCCGGGCGATTTCCTTTACCGAAAGCTCCTCGTAATAGAACAGGTGAATCACGTCCCGATATTTCTCCGGCAGCGCCAGCACCGCCTGCAGCAGGCGGCGGTTCCTCTCCTGACGAAGGAAGTTCTCCTCCGGTTCACGGACATCTCCAGCCGCTTCCCGCCAGACCCCCTCCGGCTCGCTGTCCCCCTCCTGCCCTTTCGCGGTCCATGGACTCTGGTGCCGCTTCCATGCGCTGCGCCAGACCTTTCTGCAGCCGTTCAGGGTGGCCTTCAGGAACCATGCCTTCTCATGCTCCGGACTCTGTAAGACAGGGGGCTTTTTCAGGTACTGATAGAAGACCTCCTGCACCACATCCTCCGCGTCCTGCGCGTTTTGCAATCGCAGGTAGCTGAGCTTGAAGAGCATATCGCCGTAAGTGTCGATCTTTAGTTGTAGCTCCCGGTCGTCCGCGCCTGCTTTCGTCATCCCAATCCGTTCTCTATCTATTAATATCCCACAGCATATCAATTTACTGCATTTATTGTAAAATAATTTTGTATCAAAGTTGCATAAATCTTTTAAAAATTTACACATGATAAAAACAAAAATAATAGAGAGTGTCTTCCACACTCTCTATCTTATAGACTGCTTTCTGACGCGAAAAGTTTCACGCTCCCGCATTTTTTTCATTTTTTTCTCCGCTCTCCGACTGTCTCTCCTCCTCCAGCCGCCTGGCGGTCTCCTGGTTGCGGCGCTCCATCTCCTCCACCTCGGCCATGTCCCCCTTCTCCAGCCGCCGGAAGCGGTTGATGCCTGCGGTCAGTATCAGTATGCTGTTCTTCGTGGTGTCGAAGACGCCCTCCTCATACAGGGAGTACGCCAACAGCCCCAGGGGCACAGCCAGGATCATGCCCAGGACGCCGCCCAGCTTGTACCCGATATAGAGCAGGAACAGCGTGGGCAGCGGCGGCACCCCGATGGAGTCCCCCACGATTTTGGGCTGGATCAGCTGTCTCGCAAGCTGTCCCACGCCCCAGATGATCAGCAGGCCTATGGCGGTCTTGTACTGGGCCGTCAGGATGCGGATGATCGCCCAGGGAATCAGCACCGTGCCCGTGCCCAGGAAGGGCAGGAAGTCCAGGAAAGCTATCCCCAGGGCTATCAGCCCGAAATAGTTCACCCGCAGGATGCCCAGGCCGATCAAAAGCAGGAAATACATCCACACCTCAATCTTCAGCTGGGCCTTGAAGTATCCCCCCACGGACTTTCCCAGGCTGCGGCGTATCAGCTGATAGCGCATCTGCACCGATGCCGGCATGACCTTCCGGAACCAGTCGCCCAGCTGATGTCGCTCCGCTACAAAGAAATAGGCGGATAACAACGCCATGATCACGCCGATGAAGAAGCCCGGCAGGAGCTTGGCCAGGTTCCCGGCTGCTTCAATAGTAGGGGAGCCGAGCCGTTCCAGAAGGCCGCCCAGATAGTCGTCCAACTGCAGCTTCCCCCCTGCCAGATTCAGATGAGATCGGAAGAGCACACGTCTGAACTCCAGTCACTGAAGA
>CAOOJO010000454.1 GCA_948496895.1 uncultured Acetatifactor sp.
GAAGGGGCAGCGTATCTCCCGGAACTGATGAAAAGGTCTGACGTTCCGGGCAACCGTTATCTCTCCATTACGCCTACGATAGAATTTCAGGTCGCTCATTATAGAAAAAGAGATTTTGTTCCTCTGGTATTGGAGGGATGCAGTGATAGGGAAGCGGCTTTTCGCAACTGGATGGACAGAGATGCCCTGTTTGCTAGGGAAGTGCAGAGGCAGTGCCGGGATAAGGATTACTATTCTGTCATAAATGATGGAACGATGGAACTGGAGAAAATGGTCAAATTGGTTGTGTTACACTTTGGATTGAAATAATCTTAAGGAGGAAAAAATAATGCGCCATGCATACATTCGCGGAATCATAGGCCTGATCTGGCTGGCAGCAGCTATCGCCTGCGGCATATCAGGAATCTTCCCCATGATGGGGCTGTACGTCATCTTGGCAATCGCCTTCCTGTATTCCGCATACACCATATGGAAAAGAGAAAAAGACGGCAAAGGGGGCAGATGACATGGACACGGCGCTTCTGGATATTAAGAATCTAAGCGCATGGTACAGCGACCGGAAAAAGGTGCTTTCGGACTTTAGCCTTGCCCTGGCGGAACAGGAGGTGGCAGGGCTGATAGGGCTGAACGGAGCCGGAAAGACCACGTTCCTGAAGGTGCTCTCCGGCCTGCTCCCCACCTTCCGCGCGGAAGGCCTCCGCTTTTGCGGCTCCCCCGTGGATTTTCGGAAACAGGATTTTAAGCGCTGCCGCTATACCGTATTTGCCGAGGACAGCTCCTTCTCCTATTTTACCTTCCGGGAATACCTGAGCTATGTATGCAAGGCCTATGGCCGGGAGGTGCCGGATGTGGCGGAGCTGGTACGGGGCTTTCGCTTCGAAGAATATGAGGATGTCCTGTTGAAGGAGCTGTCCACCGGCAACCGGAAGAAGGCCTATCTGATCACGGCCTTTGCCCTGAAGCCCCGGCTGCTTCTGCTGGACGAGCCGGTCAACGGCCTGGACTTCCAGAGCACGGAATACCTGTACCGGCAGATCTCCGGGTATAAGGAGCACGGAACCCTCCTGTTCTCCTCCCATATCCTGGAGAGCATCACGCTGACCTCTGACCGGGTATTCGTCCTGGAGGAGGGGCGGATCCGGCAGACATTCGAGCGCGGGCAGATAAACGCCGCGGACATCCGGGAGGCGCTGCACGATGAAGATGACAGGTAAAGCCTTTGCCAAAAAGCTGTTCGGGGCAAAATACGAGCGGCTGCCCCGGACGCTCTTTGTGGATCTGATCGTGTTCTGGGGACTGTACATTGCCGGGTTTCAGGTGCGGATCGCGCCCTCTGTCCGGATATTCCTGGTAAGCGCATTTACCGCGGGCGTGATGTGGCAGGCCCTTTCCGCCAGGGACAATGCCGTGGAGATAGAGCATATGCTGATGCTTCCCCTGGGGCGCGGGGAATTCATCTTTTCCTATGTCGCCGCGCTGGGGGCCTATGCGGCGGTGACGAAGACAGGGCTGCTGCTGGCGGTTCTGCTGGCCGTTTCCCCCTGGCGTCCCATGGAGCTGCTGGGGATTGGGGTCTGCATGATCCACGCCGTCCTGCTGGCGGCCGCGGCCTATTCCCTGAGAAGATACTGGTATGTTGGCGTCCTTTGGGCCAGTGCCGTGGCAGCGGCCATTCTTCTTTTTGGAAGCAGGCCCTGGATGGTTCCTTTGCTGGCTGTGGATGGCCTGCTTGCCGTCCTGCTGCTGGGGAGGGCGGAGGGATACGACTTTTGCCAGTGGGAGGGCGGGAAAGGCCATGCGGTCAGGCGGCACAGAAACGCGTCCCTGTGGCGGTACTTTTTCCGCTACATGGGGTGCCACAGAAATTATCTGGCCAATACCGCCGTGATGTGGGGCGTGGCCGTGGTGCTGCCATACTTCCTGGGGGAGATGGCCGGGCTAGACGCCATGCCCATAGGCTTTGCGATTCTGTGCCTGAATACGCCGGTCTGCATCTTGCTGTCCTGTGACCGTGACCTGGAGCAGGCGGTCCGGTTCCTGCCCGGACAGAGAAGGGCGTTCTGCATCCCGTACTGCCTGTTCCTCTTCGGGTGCAACATGGCTGCCAACGGCATATACCTGTGCAGCTGGCAGATACAGAAGGGGAGCGTGGCCGCCCCCATGGTGGCTGGGGCCCTTTTCTTTGCCTTGCAGAGCGCGGTCCTGTCCGTGCTGCTGGAATGGCTCTGCCCCATCCGGGACTGGAAGATTGAAAGCGACCTGTGGCACCATCCCCGGAAATATGTGGTTCCGGCAGGGATGCTGCTCCTTGCGGGAGGCGTCGGAGCCTGGCCCATGCTGCTGACCGTCCTGTGGGGGCTGTTGGCCGGGGAGGCTGCGGTCCTGCTTTGGATATGCCTGAGGCGTCCGGAGGGGTAAAACGATATGACGGATAAAAAGATACTGTATGTGGAAGATGACCTGAGCCTGATCGAGGGGCTGAAGTTCACCCTGGAGAAGAACGGCTTTACCGTGGACAATGCCCGCACCGTGAAGGAGGCGTACCGCTATTTCCCGGCAGGCCGATACGGGCTGTTGCTGCTGGACGTCACCCTGCCGGACGGGACCGGCTTCGACATCTGCAGGGAAGCGCGGAAGGATTCCTCCGTCCCGATCATCTTCCTCACCGCTTCGGATGAGGAGGTCAGCATCGTGAAGGGGCTGGACATGGGCGGGGATGACTACATCACGAAGCCCTTCCGGCTGGGGG
>CAOOJO010000455.1 GCA_948496895.1 uncultured Acetatifactor sp.
GTCCGTCTTCGGGTCAAGGATGCCGAGGACAGGGCCCAGCAGATGGTCCTGGAGCAGGGAGACGTCCAGTCCGTCCACGGCATCCTCAGATAAAATATGAGGCCTGGCCGTCAGGCGGTACCATGCGCCGTCCAGGTACATGCCATACTGCCCCTTCCTTTTGGGACGGTAGGGTGCCTCCGGCGCTTCCTCCACCTGGAAGCCCTCGGAAATCTTCTCCAGGAAGCCCTCCTTCGTATAACCGTTCAAATCGAATACTACGCGATTGTAATCCAGGATGTGCAGCTCCTCGTCCGGGAACAGCACCGAGAGGAAATAGTTGAATTCCTCCTCCCCGGTGTAGCCCGGATGGGCCTGCCGCCGCATGAGCCCCACCTTCACCGCGGAGGCGCAGCGGTGATGGCCGTCCGCGATGTATATGGCATCCATCCGGGCGAACCGCTGCCGGATGCCCTGGAACGCATTGCCCGCTTCCGTCTCGTCTTCCTCCATGGGATGCCCTTCTCCCATTATGACCCAGACCCGGTGCCCGATGCCGTCCTCGGAGACGAAACTGCAGGCCGGGGGATTTTTCTTCACTGCTCCGATGATCTCCCGCAGCACCGCGTCCGAGCGATAAGCCAGGAAGATAGGCCCTGTCTGCATGTCGCACACATCCACATGGCGAATCCTGTCCTGTTCCTTGTCCGCCCGGGTGTTCTCATGCTTTTTGATGACGCCTGTGTTGTAGTCGTCAATGGAGGCGCAGGCCACGATGCCGGTCTGGCTCCTGCCGTCCATGGTCAGCTCGTAGAGATAGTAGCAGGGCTTGTCCTCCCTGACGAATTTCCCCTGGGCGATCTGGTCCCCCAGCAGAGCTGCCGCCCTTTCGTACACCTGCGGCGCATAGGTGTCCACCTCCGGGCCGAAGCCCGTCTCCGCCCGGTCTATAGCGAGGAAGGAGTCTGGGTTTTTCCTTACCTCTTCCGTAGCCTCCTGCCTGTTGTATACGTCATAGGGCAATGCGGCAATCCTGCCCTCCATGCCCGGCGCCGGGCGGTATGCGGAAAATGGTCTGATGTCTGCCATCGCTTAGTTCCTCTTTTCTTCTTAATCTAATGGAACACTTCTCTTCCATTTTTATCTAGTAATTACATTTTATCAAAAAAAACTGTACTTAACAAGGATCTAGTGATAAACTATACTTGAAAATTGCGGAGGGACATAGCAATGCGAAAACTTTTAGTCATGGATGCCAGAAATTATGATACTGCCCTGCCGGAGATATACAGAGTGGCTGTCCGGGGCATCATTTTTTTAGAGGGGAAGCTTCTGCTGATCCAGTCCTACTTCGGAGAGGTCAAGTTCCCGGGCGGCGGTCAGGAAAGCGGGGAAAGCGATCACGACACCCTTGTCCGGGAGACCTTGGAGGAAACCGGGTATCATGTGATTCCGGACTCCATACGGGAATTCGGTGAAGTGGAGGAATTGAGGCTTTCCACCCTGGAACCGAAAATCTGGCATCAGATCAATCGATATTACTTTTGCGATGTGGATGGAGAGAAGGAAGAATGCCGCTATACCATGAGTGAGCAAAAGCGCGGCTTCCACCAGGTATGCCTCACATTGGATGAAGCCATCGAATGCAACTGGCAGATGCTGTGCAGGGAAGGCGCCCTCCCCTGGAACCAGCGGGAATACCAGGTGTTGAGGCTGGTAAAGGAATCCCTGCAAAAGACAATTGACTGAATTTAGGAAAGAGACGAGGTAAAGCCAATGACTGATGAGAACAGAAAATTATTGGAGCGCATCAATGCATACGCGGAGGATACTTTGGGCGAAATCGACCCCCAGAAGGTGCCGGTCTCCGTCCAGCTAGAGAAGCTGCGGCCCGTGATGGAGGAGATCGCCGCGGAGAAAGGCATGGGCTTAGAGGATGTGTTCATCCTGTACATGGATCTCCAGAGCGAGGCCTCCTGCGCCACAAACCAGAAACTCAAGGACAGCCTGCAGGACATCAACAACGGCTCCGACGGCGGTTCCCCGCTTCTGTTCCGCTAAGCACGGGGCCTCTCCATATCTGCCATATCTGCGGCATAATTCCAGGGCATGTCAACGCGCGGGGCGCTGCCTGGAATTATGTCGTATTTTGTCGTTCTGCATATTTTATCCGGCGGGGAAAATCAGGCAAGGGCCTCCTCGAACACCTTCAGCAGCTGCTCCTGGTAGAACGGCTTGTCCACGAAGCCTCTGGCGCCGATCTTCCTGGCCCTCTCGAAAGTATCCTCATAGGCCAGGGAGGACACCATCACGATCCTGGCATCCGGATGCTCCTTCAGGATGATCTCCGCGGCGTCTATGCCGTCCATCCCCTGCATGATGATGTCCATGGTCACCAGGTCCGGGTTCACGGCAGCGTACTGCGCAATGGCGTCCTCCCCGCTGCGGCAGTATGCGGCCACCTCATAATCCGTCCCTTTCAGGGCATCTTCCAGCTGCACCCTGACCAGCCGGGAATCATCTACTATCATGACACGTCTCTTCATCTTATTTATGCTCCCTTCTGTCAGTCTCCGTCTGCCACGGCCCCGGCATCCCCGGTACATGGCACATGGTGAATCAGCTGCGCGCCCTCGTTGAATTCGCTGGAGTAGGTGAGGACGAACTGTATCTCCCGCCCCTCCGGCTCATAGCGCCCGCGATAGAACACCGGCGGGTTGAAGTGCGCCGGCACCTGGGTGGCCTGGTACATGGCCCTGGCTATCCTG
>CAOOJO010000456.1 GCA_948496895.1 uncultured Acetatifactor sp.
CAATGAGGCCATAGCGAGAGGAGCCTACGAGGCGGGCGTGAAGGTGTCGGCGGCCTATCCGGGCACGCCCAGTACGGAGATCAGCGAGGCAATCGCGAAATATGAGGAGATCTACGCGGAGTGGTCTCCGAATGAGAAGGTGGCGGCGGAGGTGGCCATCGGCGCTTCCATCGCCGGAGCGCGCTCCATGTGCTCCATGAAGCATGTGGGGGTGAACGTGGCGGCGGATCCGCTGTTCACGGCTGCTTACGCGGGCGTGGGCGGCGGCATGGTAGTGGTGGCGGCGGACGATCCGGGCATGTACAGCTCCCAGAACGAGCAGGACAGCCGGATGGTGGCCAGAGCGGCCATGATTCCCGTGCTGGAGCCTTCGGACAGCGCCGAGGCCAAAGAATTTACGAAACTGGCGTTCGACTTAAGCGAAGCCTACGACACGCCTGTGATGGTGCGCTCCACCACCAGGCTTTCCCACTCTCAGGGCATCGTGGAGCTGGAGGAGCGTGAGGAGAAGGAGCCTGTCCCCTATGAGCGGAATACAGCTAAATATGTCATGATGCCGGGCAATGCCATCAAGCGCCATGTAGTGGTGGAGGAGCGCATGAAGAGGCTGGCGGAGGATGCCTGTGCCATGCCCGTGAACCGGGCGGAGTACCGGGATACATCGGTGGGCTTCATCACGAGCGGAATCCCGTATCAGTATGTGCGGGAGGCCATGCCCCAGGCAAGCGTCCTGAAGCTGGGCCTGGTACATCCCCTGCCCAGGAAGCTGATAGAGGAATTCGCTTCAAAAGTGGAGAAGCTGTACATATTCGAGGAGCTGGAGCCTGTGATTGAGGAGCAGGTGAAGTCCTGGGGCATTTTGAAAGCAGTGGGCAAGGAAATCTTCACGGTCCAGGGGGAGTACAGCGCCAATATGATCAGACAGCGTGTGCCGGAGTGCGGGAGCCAGGCGGCATCCGGGCAGGAGGCCATGGAGCCTGCCAAAGTCCCCGCAAGGCCGCCCATCCTCTGCCCGGGCTGTCCCCACAGGAGCGTATACTCCGTGCTGAACCGTTTAAAAATTCACGCTGCCGGAGACATCGGCTGCTATACCCTGGGGGCGGTAGCGCCCCTTAGCGTGGTGGACACCACCATCTGCATGGGTTCCAGCATCAGCACCCTCCACGGCATGGAGAAGGCCAGAGGGAAAGAATACATCCGAAACTGGGTGGCCGTCATCGGGGACTCTACGTTCATGCATACAGGAATCAACTCCCTGATGAACATGGTCTACAACCAGTCCTGCGGCACGGTGGTGATCCTGGACAATTCCACCACGGGCATGACCGGACATCAGGACCATGCCGCCACGGGGAAGACCCTGAAAGGGGAGGTAGTCCCGGCCATCAACATCATGAACCTGTGCCGCTCCCTTGGCATTGAGCATGTGTATGAAATCAGCGCCTTCGACCTGGAGGGGCTGGCGGAGGCGTTCCGGCGGGAGACCCAGAGAGATGCTGTGTCAGTCATCATCACCAAAGCGCCCTGCGTGCTGCTGAAAGGGGTCACCTTCCCGAATAAGTGCGTCCCCATTCCGGAGAAATGCAAGAAATGCGGTGCCTGCCTGCGGCCCGGCTGTCCCGCGCTGACGAAGAATGAAGACGGAACCATATCCATTGACGAGACCATGTGCAACGGCTGCGGGCTGTGCGCGAAGCTGTGCAGGTTCGATGCCATAGAAGTGCAGCCGCGCTGATCAAAAGGAGAACGACGCATCTGCCGCCCTCGGTTTTCGTATACAGCATGACGGGTGCCTCAGGGGAGGCGGCCTGGCGCAGGCGGGCAGAACGGGAATACAGAATGTGAGGATGATAGAGATGGGTGTGAAAAATATCATGATAGTAGGCGTGGGCGGACAGGGGACTCTGCTCACCAGCAGAATTTTAGGAAATCTGGCAATTCATGCCGGATTTGACGTAAAGCTGTCGGAAGTCCACGGCATGGCCCAGCGTGGCGGCAGCGTGGTGACCTTCGTGCGCTATGGAGAGGAAGTGGCGGAGCCTATCGTGGAGGAGGGCTGCGCGGACGTGCTGATCGCCTTCGAGAAGCTGGAGGCCCTGCGCTATCTGCACTTCCTGAAGGAAGACGGCGTAGCCATCGTCAATGACTGGCGCATCGACCCCATCACGGTGGTGACGGGAGCGGCCCAGTATCCGGAGGGCATCCTGGATACCCTGAGAGCCGCCAGGAAGACCGTGGTGGTGGAAGCTACGAGACAGGCGGTGGAGATGGGCGCGCCCAAGGCGTTCAACGTGATTGTCCTGGGGGCCGCCGCCAGATATATGGGATTCGAGAAGGAGGACTGGCTCCACGTCATCGAGACGACGGTTCCGCCCAGGACCGTAGAGGTGAACCGGAAGGCATTCGAGGCCGGATACCAATGAAGGGGAGCATTCATGGGGAACAGAGCAGCGTTCCCCGGGAACAGTCTGGAAATAATTCCTGCAGTTTCATGGGAACGACAGGCGAACCGGGTATAGGCATAGAGGAGGATGAAGCATGTATACAATCCGCAGGATAAACAGCCACGAGGTGGAAGAGGCCCTGGCGCTGGCGTTGGAGGTCTTTATGGAATTCGAAGCCCCGGACTATAAGCCGGAAGGGGTCGAGACCTTTCGGAGCCTGGTCCAGAGCGAGGAGTTCATAGCCAAACGCAAAGCGGGCCTTTCCCCTGTATACGCGGCCTTTGTCAAAGACAAGA
>CAOOJO010000457.1 GCA_948496895.1 uncultured Acetatifactor sp.
TCCATGCCGAAGCCCCTGGATCTCTCGAACCGTACCCGGCGGATCGTCACCAGATGATAGCCGCAGGTGGCTTCGGTGCCGAGCTTCAGCCGCCCCGTGGGGCCGCAGCGGTCCACGGCGATCAGCTTGTCCCTGGTATACTCCCCGGCGTAGACGCTGCCCGCGTCATAGCCGCATACCATGCAGTCCTCTATCAGCACGTTGGTCAGGGGCTCGAAGATGCCCGCCCCAAAGGAGGCCTTCAGGCACAGGCTCTCGTCGGTGAGGGAGTTGCAGATGGTATGCCGCACCGTCACGTCCCGGCAGCAGTCGATGTCGAAGGCGTCCCGGATGGTGTCCACCAGGATATGATCCGCGTACAGGTTCCTGCACCCCTCCGCGATGATGGCGAAATGCCCGCCGATGGTGACGGAGAAGTCCTCCAGAACCACGTTCTCGCAGCGGACCAGGGCGATTCCCTTATTGCCGAACCATTCCTCCTGATGGCCCTTGGCCTCCCGGGACATGGGCTCCTGGGGGTCGCCGCCCTGAAGCACATGCTCCAGGATGCCGCTTTTTTCATCGAAGCGTCCTCCGGTTATCAGGCCCTTGCCATAAATCATGATATTCTCCAGGTCGGATCCGTAGATCAGGCTGTTGGAGAAGTAGGAGTGGCCGTGATCCTGCAGGCCCACATAGCGGTTCACCTCAGGCTCTTTATAATTACCTCCCTCGCCGGGCTGCGCCCCGCAGACATGCAGGGCGTCGGTTCTGGCCGCCGATATCACGGAGCCCTCCGAGAGATAGAGGTTGACATTGCTCTTCAGCAGGATGGTGTAGGTGTGGAAGGTCCCCTCAGGGATGACTACGGTTCCGCCTTCCATGGCGGCAGCCTGGATGGCGCTGTTGATGGCCTGGGTATTGACAGCCGGGACGGCATCTTCCCTGGCACCGAACTCCGTGATGAAGAACTGCTTGTGCTTTAACAGGTTCCTGGGGCGGATAGAGGCACCCGTAGCCTCTGGAATAGTATTGGATGACATCTGTGTTGTAGCTCCTCTTGATGAATGAACCCGGTTGACTGTATCTTACACCTACAATTATACTATATTTTTGAAAAAATACCAGATTTCTATTGACATTTCTTTTTTTTGTGGTATTATCCAAATTAGTTTGAATATCAAATATTTAGATAATCAAATAAATTGAAGTTCAAACTATATAACATGGTAATGAAAACCAGATAAGAAAAATAAAAAGAAAAGGAGAAGCGGCTATGTTTGAGAAATTGAAGGAAATCATCGAGGAGAAGCTGAACGCGGAAGGGGCCACGATTACGGAGGAGACCAGCTTTAAGGAGGACCTGGACGCGGATTCCCTGGATCTGTTCGAGCTGGTGATGGCGCTGGAGGACGAATTCGGGGTGGATATTCCATCCGAGGATCTGGAGAAGCTGGCCACGGTGAAGGACGTGATGGACTATCTGGCCGCCAAGGGCATCGATCTGTAGGAAGCCCGGCAGGAGAATGGACGGATAGAACCGGTGGGAGAGGATGGAATGAAGACAAGGATAACGGAACTTCTGGGAACGGCGTATCCCCTGATTCAGGGGGGCATGGCGTGGGTGGCCGAGTGCCATCTGGCCGCGGCGGTGTCCGAGGCCGGGGGCTTCGGCATCATCGGCGCGGGGGCGGCCCCGGCCCAGTTCGTGCGGGAGCAGATCAGGAAGTGCAGGGAGATGACGGATAAGCCATTCGGCGTGAACATCATGCTGATGAACCCCGAGGCGGAGACAATCGCCCGGGTGGTGTCCGAGGAGGGCGTGAGAGCAGTGACCACCGGCGCGGGGAATCCGGGCAGGTATATGGCGGACTGGAAGGCCGCCGGGGTGAAGGTGATCCCGGTGGTGGCCAGCGTGGCGATGGCCCGGATGATGGAGCGGGCCGGGGCGGATAGCGTGGTGGCCGAGGGGATGGAGTCCGGCGGACATATCGGATCGTCCACCACCATGGCGCTGGTGCCCCAGGTGGTGGACGCGGTGGACATCCCGGTGATCGCGGCAGGGGGCATCGGGGACGGCAGGGGCTTCGCGGCGGCTTTCATGCTGGGTGCGGAGGGGGTGCAGATGGGCACCCGCTTCGTGGTGGCAAAGGAGTCCATCGCCCATGATGCTTATAAGAAGAAAATCATCGCCGCGAAGGACATCGACTCCCAGGTCACGGGCATGAGCCACGGCCACCCCGTGAGACAGCTGCGCAACCAGATGACCAGGGAATACCTGAAGCTGGAGAAGGAGGGCGCTTCCTTTGAGGAGCTGGAGCAGCTCACGGTAGGGGCGCTGCGCAGGGCCGTGATGGAGGGCGATACCGTGAACGGCACCTTGATGGCGGGACAGATCGCGGGCCTGGTGGACAGGGAGCAGACCTGCCGGGAAATCATCGGGGAAGTCATGGAGCGGGCGGAATCCCTGCTGCAGGGCCGCCGGGATTGAGGACTATGACGGGAGCTGAAGAAGAAATAACCGAAATCAAAAGAAATTATTGACGATACAATGAAAGCGAGACGGGAAGGTAGAGATGGGAAAGACTGCATTTATTTTTCCGGGACAGGGTGCCCAATACTGCGGCATGGGGAAGGACTTCTTCGACACCTTTCCCACGGCCAGAAGCGTGTATGTCACAGCGGGGGAAGCCGCGGGGCTGGACGTGGGGGAGCTTTGCTTTACGGAGAACGAGAGCCTGGATATCACGGAGTATAACC
>CAOOJO010000458.1 GCA_948496895.1 uncultured Acetatifactor sp.
GAACAAGGGCCTGCCCTACACGGGGGCGCTGCGGGTGCTGCAGGTGATGATGGGATATGAGTATCTGTGGACGAATATCCGGGTCAAGGGCGGCGCTTACGGATGCATGTGCGCCTTCGGAAGGACGGGGGAATGCTTCTTCGTCTCCTACCGCGACCCGAACCTGAGCCAGACCATCGATGTGTACGAGGCGGCGGCGGACTTCATCGGCGCCTATGACGCCAACGAGAGGACGCTGACCCAGTACATCATCGGCACCTTCAGCCAGCTCGACATGCCCCTGACGGCGGCGGGCAAGGGCAGGCGTTCCAGAGAGGCCTATATGAGGGGCATCACCATGGAAATGATTCAGAAGGAGCGGGACGAGGTCATCGATGTGACGGCGGAGGACATCCGGGGCCTGGCGGCCTATATCAGGGCCTTCATGGAGGACGATTTCCTCTGCGTGGTGGGAAGCGAACAGAAGATTAAGGCGGAAGCGGATAAATTCATGAATATCGAGAACCTTTCGTAGGTTTTTTCGTCTATATGGACAGTGGGGGCCATGCTTGTATGGCTTCTGCTGTCAGAAGCGTAGGACCGGGGCAGTTCTGACAGAGAAGAGCGCCCCGGTCGCGCTGTCTTCGGACAGTGCCATCTGAGGGAGGTCCGCGCCTGCCGGGAGACGGGGAAAGAACATGGCGCAGGGCCGCAGCCCGCAAGGCGGGCAGAGGGGAGGACGGTATGGAAAAAAGAACGATTGGCCAGGGGATTCATGGCGGGGAAGGGGCGGCAAACGGACGCGCCCGCAGGCATGGGACAGGGGGCGGCAGGATTCGGAGCGGAAGGACAGGCCGGGGAATTTCCGGAGCGCGGCTCCTGTGCATATTGGCGTGCATGTTGACTACGATACTGTATTCCGCCTGCGGCTCGTCCGGCGGCGCGGACGGCGGCATGTATCCCATGGAGGAGGCTGCGGAGTACGAGGCTTATGATACCGCGGAAGGCGGAATTTCGGAGGAGGGAACTGGCCAGGGCGCAGGGATTCAGGAGGGCCGGAAGCTGATCCAGACCGTGGGTCTGGAGGTGGAGACCAGGGAATTCGAGCAGATGATGTCCTCCCTTGAGACACAGGTGGAGGAGCTGGGCGGGTACATAGAGAGCATGGAGACCTACAACGGCAGCAGCTATTCCGACTATGTGTCCTCCCGCTACGCGAACCTGACCATCCGTGTCCCCAGCGGAAAGCTGAACAGCTTCCTGCAGACCGTGTCCGACATCGGCAACGTGGTCAGGCGCAACGACAGCGTGGAGGACGTGACCCTGTCCTACGTGGATATGGAGAGCCGCAGGAACACCCTGCGCACGGAGCAGGAGAGACTGCTCACGTTCCTGGAGAAGGCTGAGACCGTTGAGGAGATCATCGCCCTGGAGGAACGCCTGTCGGAGGTGCGCTACCAGCTGGAGAGCATGGAGTCGCAGCTGCGCACCCTGGACAACCTGATAGACTACAGCACTGTCGAACTCTACGTGTCGGAGGTCAGGGAGCTGACGGAGGTGCGCCAGGAGGAGCCGGGCCCGGGGAAGAGGATAGCGGATGGCTTCCTGAGGAGCCTGCGGGACATCGGGGACGGCCTGATGGAGTTTGCCATCTGGTTCCTGACCCACATCCCTTACCTGGTGATATGGGCCGTAGCGATCGCCGTGGCCATCCTGCTCTGGAAGAAAATCCGCGCAGGACGCCGGGGACGGAAGGAAGCCAGACAGCGGGAGGAGGAAGCCAGAATCCAGGCCCAGAGAGCGCGGATGCAGGAATGGGAGGCCACGGGCGCTGTGGGAGGCGCCGTGCCGGAAGCCGAGGGGAAAAAGGAATAGCACAGAAAGTCCGAAACGTTCAAAAAAGCGTGAAAAAAGATGGCAGTACAATTGATTTTTCCAGAAACCTCTTGTATACTAGACAATAGAACCCTCTCCAGGATTCTATTGTCTAGACAGACGCAGCCATAAACAAATATTGACAGACAAATGAGGTAGAAATGGAGAATAAACCGTACAAATCAGGCTTTGTCACCTTGATTGGCAGGCCGAACGTGGGAAAGTCCACGTTGATGAACCATCTGATAGGACAGAAGATCGCCATCACGTCCAACAAGCCCCAGACCACCCGCAACCGCATCCGAACCGTGCTGACCACGGAGGAGGGGCAGATCGTGTTCGTGGACACGCCGGGCATCCACAAATCGAAGAACAAGCTGGGCGAGTACATGGTCACCGCCGCCGAGACCACCCTGGATCAGGTGGACGTGATTCTGTGGCTGGTGGAGCCCTCCAGCTTCATCGGGGCCGGGGAGCGGCATATCATCGAGGAGCTGCAGAAGGTGAAGACCCCGGTGATCCTGGTGATCAACAAGACGGATACCGTGAAGAAGGACGAGGTGCTGTTCTTCATCGACACCTACCGCAAGGCAATAGACTGCGCGGAAATCGTGCCCGTGTCCGCCCTGAAGGGGGACAATACGGACGAGCTGGTGAAGTGCATCTTCAAGTATCTGCCCGAGGGCCCCGCCTATTTCGACGAGGATACCATCACCGACCAGCCCATGCGGGAAATCGTGGCGGAGCTGATCCGGGAGAAGGCCCTGCGCCTGCTGGAGGACGAGGTGCCCCACGGCATAGCGGTGAGCGTGGAGTCCATGCAGGAGATTGACAAAATCTGCCACATCGACGCTGCCATCGTCTGCGAGAAGGATTC
>CAOOJO010000459.1 GCA_948496895.1 uncultured Acetatifactor sp.
TTTACGACATCTTTAAAAGTTCTTTATGACTTATTAACCCCCCATGGTCTATACTGATAAATGTCAGCCGGAAAGATAAGTCCCGGCGAAAAGGAGGCCAGAAATGAACGATTCCGTCATAGAAGCAAATCAAGTCACCAAAAAATACCGCTCCATCCTAGCGCTGGATGGGGTGAGCCTGCGGGTGAGCCCCGGAAGCATCTACGGGCTGATCGGCGACAACGGCGCAGGCAAGTCCACCCTCTTAAAGCTCCTGGCCGGGCATGTCTTCCCCACCGCAGGGGAGATTCGCCTGTTCGGCCGCTCCGGGGAGCGGGAGCTTCTGCGCTGCCGCAGGCAGATGGGCGTCATGATCGAGCGTCCGGGATTCTTCCCCAACATGACCGTGGAGCGCACCCTGGAATACTACCGCATCCAAAAGGGCATCCCGGGAAAGGAAAAGGTACAGGAGATCATGGAGCTCGTGGACATCCGGGAAAAGCGCCGGGAAACATGCAAGCGCCTCTCCCTGGGCCAGAAGCAGCGGCTGGGCCTTGCCATCGCCCTGCTGGGAGAGCCCGCAGCATTGGTTTTGGACGAGCCCGTCAACGGCCTGGATCCCAGCGGCATCGTGGAGCTGCGCGCCCTGCTCCATAGGCTGAACACAGAGAAGAACATCACCATCCTGCTGTCCAGCCATATCCTGCCCGAGCTCCAGCAGACCGCCACCATGTTCGGGTTCCTGAGCAGGGGAAAGCTCTTGGAGGAGATATCCGCCCAGGAGCTGCACGAAAAATGTGCAGACCGCCTGGACATCGCCGTGGACGACAGGGAAAAGTACGCCGCCCTGCTGGCAAAGCATTTCCCGGAGGCGAGCTGGCGGGTGCTCCCGGAGGGCACCATCCAGATCCGCGGCTTCCGCCGGGAACCTGAGGCCTACAGCCGCCTGGCCATGGAGCACGGGCTCTGCATCCTGGGGCTGGAACGCAAGTCCGCCTCCCTGGAGGACTATTACATGAACCTGAAGAACGGAGGGAAAGAATCATGCTGAACTACATCAAAAGCGAACTCTACAGAGCGGCGCACAGCAAAGAGCTCCGCGGGGCTTTCATCGGCCTGCTGGCAATCATCCTGTTCCTGAACCTGACCCTGTTCCTCATGAAAGACGTGGAGCATTTCCGGTACGGCTCTTCCTCTTTCTCCTACTCCATGCTGGTGTCCGTGCCCATGATGTACTGCTACGTGGCCGCTGATGTGGCCGCCATGCTCTACGAATCCGACCGGAGGAACGGTACCATGGGAAACAGCATCGCCTATGGCATCTCCCGGATGCAGCTCCTGGCCGGGAAGTGCGTGGTGTGCTTTGTGGCCTCCCTGGTCATGCTGGCAGTCGCGTTGCCCTTATACATCGGATGCGCCGAGCTGCTGCTGCATGCCACAGGCCCCACCACCATCCAGGATATGCTAATGGAAGTCCCTGCCATGTCCCTGATTGCCACCGGCTCCCTGATCCTGGCCGTCGTCCTGCTGGATTTCTTTGAGAACAGCTTTTTCAGCGTCCTGGCATGGCTGACCGTGATGCTGTTCCTGCCCAAGATCCTGCTGTTCGCCGGGATCGTCCTGCCCTTTGGCGGGGATGTCCTCACGGACGTGGCCATGTGGATGCCCGCCAACTTCATCCCGGCGGGGACGAATGTCAACATGACGGAATGCGCCACCATATGGGACACCGGGGCGGGCATGGCAAGGTGCCTCCTCTCAGGCACAGCGGGAATCCTTGTGTTCAGCGCGGCAGGTGTGCTATTATTGAGGAAAAAGGACATTTAGGGCAGAAGCGCTTTTAGGGGGATGAAAATGGGAGATTTTTTTCGGATACAGGATTTGGGACTGATATTCTTTATGATTGCTGCGGCATATTTTTCTTTTCGGTATTTCGCGCTTGAGCGCGCCCTGCAGGAGACGGCCCGGGAGCTTTCGCAGATTCAGGGTGATTTGCTCCAAAACCAGATCCTCCATCTCCCCCTGCCGGACAAGGGGCTGGAGCGGCTGATGGAATCCATCAATGGCGCTCTGGAGCAGATCCGCAGGGAGCGGATGGCCTATGAGAAGCGGGAGCGGGAGTTCCAGCAGCAAATCGAAAACATCAGCCATGATCTGCGCACGCCGCTGACGGTCATTCTGGGGTATCTGAAATGGCTGAAAGCTCCCTCCGGGAATGCCTCTTTCCAGCTGGAGGAGTCCCTGGACGTGCTGGAGCGGGGGGCGCGCTCCATGGAGCATCTGGTCTCCCAGTTCTATGCTTTTTCCCGGGTAAATGGCATGGATTTCTCGCTGGAGCTGGAGCAGCTGGATCTGTGCAGGCTGCTGCGGGAGAGCCTTGCGGACAATTACGGTTCCCTGGAGAGAGAGGGGTTCTCCCTGGAAAGCCGCTTGCCGGAGCATCCCGTGATGGTGCAGGGGAACAGGGATGCCTGTCAGCGCATCTTCGCGAACATGCTCACAAACGTAGGAAGATACGCCCACAGCTATCTGGACATCCGCATAAGGGAAAGCTGTGGGCAGGTTCAGGTTCTATTTGAAAATGATTCGGCGGAAATCAGGGAGAGTGATGTCCCGAATCTTTTTAATCGTTTTTACAGAAACGATATCTCCCGGAGCAAAGGCGGCACAGGGCTGGGGCTGACCATAGCGAAATCACTGGCGGAAGCCATGGGCGGCTCCCTGACGGCCCAGGCCCTGCCGG
>CAOOJO010000460.1 GCA_948496895.1 uncultured Acetatifactor sp.
ATGAGGAAAGCATCCTGAATCAGGCGGCGGAGCTGACAGAGGATATCCCCGCCATCTCAAGGACGTCAAAGGTGGAGCTTGCCAGATCCCTGGAAGAGACCAAAGGCGCGCTGTCAAAGCTGTCCGCGTTTCTCACCATCGTGCTGTTTACCGTGGGCATCCTGAACTTTATCAATACCATGAGCGTCAGCATCCTGGGCAGGCAGCGGGAATTTGCCGCCATGGAAGCGGTAGGCGCCTCCAGAAAACAGATGCAGAGGCTCACCACATGGGAGGGAATCTGGTATTTCCTGCTGACACTGGCACTGTCTGTTACGTTAGGGTCCGGAGCTGATTTCCTGATCTTTCATGTGGTCAGGGAAAATGTAGGGTTTGGGACATTCCGCTATCCGGCTCTTCCGATGACGCTTTATATGCTGCTGTCCATGCTTCTGTGCATGATTATCCCGGCGGCTGTCTATAAAAGGGCGGGAAGTCGGAGTATTGTGGAGCGGCTTCGGGAGAATTAGCCGGATGGGCTGAATATGGAAAATGGAAAAAGGGCTGCCGGGAACTGGCCAAAACGCCATCCGTTCCCGGCAGCCCATATATGGGCCATTGATATGCGAATCTTTACATCTGCCTGGAAGCCTGGCTCACGGACAGCAGCTTCTGGCGCATCTCGTTCTCGATCCTGCCCAGCTCCGCCTCCGCGCTCCTGCGCTTGGCCCGGCCGTCCTCCTGGATCTTCATCACCTCGTCTAAGGTGCTGATCAGGGTCTGGTTGGTGGCGGTGAGGGTCTCGATGTCCACGATGCCCCGCTGGGTCTCCTTGGCGGTCTCTATGGTGGCAATCTTCAGGGTCTCCGCGTTCTTCTTCAACAGCGCGTTGGTCATGTCCGTCACCTCCCGCTGGGCCTTGGCGGCCTCGGTGGAGTGGCTTAAGCCGATGGCAATCACCATCTGGCTCTTCCACAGGGGGATGGTGTTCACCAGCGTGGACTGTATCTTCTCCGACATGGCGGCGTCATTGCTCTGAATCAGGCGGATCTGGGGCGCCATCTGCATGGAGATGGTCCTGGTCAGCTCCAGGTCGTAGATCTTCTTCTCGAAGCGCTCGCACATGGCGGCGAAATCGTTGGCGGCCTGGGTGTCCTCGGGGAGGCCGCTCTGCTCCGCCTTGGCCAGGAGGGCGGGGAGCTCCACCGTCCGGGCCTGCTCCAGCTTCTTCTTCCCGGCCAGGATGTACATGGACAGCTCCTTGAAGTAGTTCAGGTTCAGCTCGTACATCTTGTCCAGCATGGCGGCGTCCTTCAGCAGGGTCACCTGATGGTCCTCCATCACCCGGCAGATCTTGTTGATGTTGCCCTCCGCCTTATCGTACTTTATCTTTAGGTTCTCCAGCTTGTTGGAGCCCTTCTTGAAGAAGCCCAGGAATCCCTTCTCCTCTTCCTCATTGTTGAAATCCTTCAGCTCGGTGACCACGTCCGCCAGCATCTGGCCGATCTCGCCCATGTCCTTGGTGCGCACATTGTTCAGGGCGCCCTCGGAGAAGTCAGCTATCTTCTTCTGGCTGCCGGCGCCGTACTGCAGCACCATCTGGGTATTCGAAATGTCGATCTGGGCGGCAAAGTCGTCCACCATCTTCTGCTCCGCAGGGGTCAGCACCGCCTCGGGTATCTTTTGCGTGGCCTCGGCCGCCGCAGGCACTTCAGGGGCCTCCGGCTGGGAAAAGGGCTCGAAGGTCAAGGTGGGGCCCTGGCTCAGCATTTCGTCTAAATCATTGCTCATTTTCGTCTCCTCCAGTCTTCCATTCTTCCATATTTATCAATCTGCGCTTCCTTTCAGGCTCCTTAGGGCATCACTGGCTATCGTTTGCGGCAAAGGCCATCTCCTTCATCAGGCCCTCCCTGGCCAGCATGGACTTTAAGACCTGGGCGTCCGTGGTGGCATCGAACACGGCGTCCTGGAACAGGGTGTTGAGCAGCTCCCGGAACGCGGCGTTGATGGTGTCCAGGGTGTTCTCGATCTCGGCCTTGGCCTTTACGATGTCCGGCCCGGGAGAGCTCACCCGGTCGAATTCCTCATAGGATTCCACCAGCTTTAAGGTGGTGGGCAGATAATAGTTCATCAGCTTGTGCATCCGGGGCATCTGCTCGGGATGTGTACGCACGCTTTCGAAGATGTCCTTCAACAGGTTCTCCAGGCAGAAGAGCTTGGAGGATATCACCTCGCCGGGAATCCTGTCGTTGAGGTTGCGGAGCTTGCGTATGTATTCCTGGCCCTCGCCTATCATGGTATGCAGCTCGGATTCCTGCTCCCTGGAGACCTCCGGCGCGGGCTCCTGCCTCTGCTCGGGGGCCTTGTCCTCCAGCGCCTTCCTGTTCTCCGCATCCCTCAGCGTCCGGCCGCGCTCTGCCTCAAGGTACTGCCGGTACACCACGTCGTTCAGCATGAAGCAGGTCTTCTGCTGGTCCAGATGCCCTTCGGGGAAGATGCCCAGGGCCAGCATCTTCTCCAGGTCTTTGACTACATAGCCCTCGCTCTTGCCTGTACCGGCGGCCAGCTTGGCGATCTCGCCGTACACTCTGTAATCGCATAGCTGGAGATAGCGCTGGGCCCGCTTCAGGCGTCGCTTCTGGCCGATGCCGAAACGGATCATGCCGTAGAAGCCTGCCAGGAACAGGAAATTCACGATCCAGCCCCCCAGGGTGGTATCCCCTGCCAGAAAGGCGAATATCCG
>CAOOJO010000461.1 GCA_948496895.1 uncultured Acetatifactor sp.
AAACGCGTCCACCTGGGCCAAAATCCGATCCATGTCCAATTGCCCGTTTTCCATCCGCTTTCCTCCCTTCTGTCCGCAAAAGACGCATCTGTACCGGTCCCATCATACCCCTGTGTACAGATTGCTGTCAATCACTGTACGTTATTTTCTATCACTTTCCATGTCCCGCAGCCTTCCTGTCCTCTGCGCCAGAATCCGGACCAGCAGGCAGGCGATGCAGCCGCAACCGATTCCGCTGATTGCGCCGAAAATCACATCCGTAGGATAATGCACGCCCAGATACAGCCTGGAAAGCCCTATCAGGCCTGCCAGTGCCAGCGCGGGAATTCCAAAGCGCTTCGGCAACCTGTGCCACAGGACCCACGCCGCCGCGAAGGAGCTGGCAGTGTGGCCGGAGGGGAAGGAGTAGTCCCACGGCCTCGCGATCAGCGGCACAAGGCCCGGTATCGTATCATAGGGCCGGATTCTCCCCACTATGTTCTTTAGCCCTGCATTGTTGATCAAAAGCGACACCAGCAGGGCCACGGCGCAGGTAAGGGCCGTCCTGCGGGTCCTCCTGGGAAGCAGCAGGCCCATGGACAGGAGAATCCATATGACTGCGCCGTTGCCCAGCACTGTAATGGCGATGACCGCGGGAGTCAATGCTGGATTCCGAATCGCTTCCTGAATAAAAAGAAGTATGTAGCCATCCAGTTCCGTAATCCATTCCGCCATTTTTCGCACCCTTCTTTGAAAATCCCCTGCCCGCTCTCATCCAGGGACTATTTTTTGAAAAAGCCTTTCAGCGCGTCCACCGAATCCGAGAGCTTGTCGGTGGTCAGCTTCGCCTTTACGCCCTTCACCACCTGGTCGATGACATCATCCGGCAGGTCGATGCCAAGGATACCCTCTAAGGCCTTGACCGGCTCCTTCTGGAACTGCTCCTGGAGCTTCTTGTCCCTGGTAATCTTCTCTACTGCTTTTGTAATCTGTTCTTTTACGTCCATTTTCTTTTCCTCTCTTTTTTGTTTCTGGTTTTCTCTATATTGGGGGCCAAATGCAGGCATTTCACCGGACAGGCCGCCGCGCATTTCCCGCAGCGGATGCATTCCGGCGAGCGGGAGATCTCCTCCGGCGCCAAATCCACCGGACAGGCCCTCTGACAGGCCATGCAGGAGGTACAGCGCTCCTTCTCCCAGCGCACCTGCACCAGGCTGAAGCGGTTGAACCAGCCGTAGATGGCTCCCAGAGGGCACAGATACTGGCAGAAGGGTCGATAGACCTTCACGGACAGAAGCAGCAATAACAGCAATACCCCCAGCTTCCAGAAGAAAAGCCCCCCCGCCTGACCCCGCAGGGCCTCATTGGAGACCATCAGGGGCAGCGCCCCGAAGAAGGTGCCGGAGGGGCACAGATACTTGCAGAAGGCAGGCACCTTGGCAAAGCCTCCGAACAGGAACAGGGAGCCGATGCCCACCAGACCGATCAGCACTACATACTTGCCGTATTTCAGGACATGGTGGAAGGGCAGCCTCTTGCGCTTGCGGAAAAGGGGAATCCTGTGCAGGAGATCCTGCACCAGCCCGAAGGGGCACAGCCACCCGCAGATGAACCGCCCAAAGACGCTTCCGAAGACAAAGAAAAACCCCAGCATGGCAAAGGGCACCTGAAAGCCCCTCCGGTTCAGCAGCGCCTGCAGCGCCCCCAACGGACAGGAAGCCACCGCGCCGGGGCAGGAATAGCAGTTCAGTCCCGGGACGCAGGCATGCTTCAAATTCCCCTGATAGATTTTCCCATGGAGGAATCCATAGGCATATCCATTCGTAAAAATGGTAAAAACAATCTGTACAGCCGTTCTTATCTTATTCATCGCACTTCCCGTCATGTCACTGCCCCACGCGCAGGCTTCCGCGTGCCAGGCTCCATCCTACCCTATCCCGATGCATTCCATGCAGATCATCACGGCCTTCTGCCAGATTGTCTGCAGCTCACCCCGGGCCATACCTATGCCGAAGAACGCCGTCCCGGCCAGCAGGCCCAGGAGCCATCCGTATCCGCCGGGGTGCCTGCCGCCCCCGGCATGTCCGCGCTCCTTCCGATTCCCAACGCTCATGCCCTCTTTCCTCCTGTCCAATGTCCGGCCGCCTGCCTTTGGCCGACTTCGAAAGCCCCCATTCCTTGCCGCCTCTCCATATCCCGCTTCCCTTCGGCTCCTACAATTCCGCCAGAAGCGCGTCTATGAGCTCCTTCCAGCTCTCCTTGTCCCTGGCTCCTACCACCGATCCCAGCACCCTGCCTTCCCCATCGATGAAAAAGGTGGTGGGCACCGCCGTCACATCCGTCAGCAGGGCATTGTGCAGAGAGACATTCAGCAGCAGATGGGGATAGTCCGCCCCCGTCCTCTCTATCAGGCTCCGGGCCTCCTCCTGTGCTTTCTCGATTTTGTCCGCTTCCGCGCCCTCCATCATCTCCGGCACATCGCTGATGATGCCGATAAGCTGGAAATCGGCCGCGTCATATTCCCCGGCCAGCTCTCCCAGCTCCGGCATCTCGCTGAGGCAGGGATTGCAGTAGGTGGCCCACACGTTTACCATGGTGAGCTTAGACTGGCCGAAGATATCCGCGGTGACAGCATTCCCCTCCATGTCCTGGGCCTCGAAGGACACCGGGGCCGCCTGGCTTTCCTCCCCTGCGGACTGAGCCGCATCTGCCTGGGAGCCGACGCTTTCCTCCTGGGCCGCGC
>CAOOJO010000462.1 GCA_948496895.1 uncultured Acetatifactor sp.
TGCGGACACGGATGTCCCTGCAGCCTGGCACACCGTATTTCGCGGCGATTCCCTCCACATATTCCCTGACGGCCCCATCCGCTCTGGGCGCCAGCGCCACCTGCAGGCGCAGCATGGCCCACAGGCCCAAGTAGAACGCGCCAAGCATCCCCGCGCCCCACAGATACGTCCGCCCCAGCAGAAGGGCCAGCTCCCCATACCCTTTTTCCTGCGCCAGAATCCGGCCCATCTCCACCCACTTCCCCAGAGGAATCTCCTGGAAAACCGACAGGGGCGTAGGGACGGGCCGGACATGGACAGGCACCAGGACGCGTACCAGGAGCACCAGCCAGATGAAGTAATGCCACCTGGCATCCAGCTTGTCATGAAAAATCAGCTTGATCAGCCCTATCAACAGCCCGATTATGGTAATCGATGCCGTGTACTCTATTATAATCCAGATGTCCATATGCCCCTCCTCCTGCCTGCTCTGTCACCGGCCCCCCGTCTCCCCTGCCATGCTCCGTTCTCCGGTTCCACGCAAGAGCCCGCTCTGCCGTTCCGCCTCACACAGTTCTCCATTCCCCGGTTTCATCCTGGAATCCTCTCCGCTTCCTGCCTTTCAAGCGGCTCCTCATTCCCCGATCTCATCCAGCATCCTGCGCAGCTCCTGGGCATCACTGGCGGAAAGCTGGCTGTCCCGCACGAAGCTTGCCACCATCCTGCCCACATTGCCCTGGTACACCTTCCTCAGAAAGCTCTGGCGCTCTTCCCGCTCGCATTCCTCCCTGGATACCAGCGCCCGGTATACATGGGGGGACCGCTCCTTGTCCACCTCCAGAAAGCCCTTTCCGCAGAGCCTGGTCAGAAAGGTATGTACCGTATTCTTGCTCCAGTTCTTTCCCAGCCTTTCCGTCAGCTGGGGCTGTGTCATCTCCCCCTGCCACAATACCTCCATCAGCGCCCATTCGCTCTCCGTTATCCTGTCATTCATGTCGGCCCTCCTCTTTCCGGTCTTCTTATCCGGTCTTTTTCCGATTTCTGTCCTGTGGTTCTGATTCCACGGCAGGCCTACATTTGTAGTCCATATGTCTATACTACACTTGTAGGCTCCTTTTGTCAAGACATTCTCCATAAAAAAAGCTCATGTCCATACGCCCGAAAAGCATATGGACATGAGTCCTTCTTTCATTACACCAGTTCTACTTCACTGCCTCCGGGGGCAGCTCGCCGGTCTTCTTGTATTTCCCCCACAGACTGTGGAACTTGAAGGTATAGGAAATCGCCCACACCCCGGCCAGAGGAATCAGCCATCCCTGGACCTTTCCCGTCTGTATGACCACCGTAATCGTGTTGAAGAGGCCATAGCACAGGGTGAGTATGGCGCATATCCTGCTCTTGCCGAGCTGTAGCCACAGTCCCAGCGCCAGGAGCAGCACCCCGTCTATCACAGAGGCCATCAGGATCGAGTCCAGCAGAAACGCTGCCAGAATCGTCATGCCCGCGCAGAAATACAGTATGATCGCGCAGCCTCTGATATTGCCCCTGCAGGCCTTCATGCCGGGCAGCTTATAGAATTCCTTTTTCGTCAACTGTCCGCCCTGGGCCTTGCTTTTGACCACATCCGCAGAGGAAACCACCCTGCCGCAGTTCGGGCACAGCAGCGCGCCCGCCTCCAGTTCCGTTCCGCATGCTACACATTTCATCTCAAAATCTCCTCCTTCTTCCTTGTATCGCGTTTTATCCATAGATTCTATTTTTCTATGGCAATGCCCTTAATGTGCGATGCTCCTCCCTTGGGAGAATGGATTGCTATTGTGTCTTCCTTACAGCGCCTTTCCAGTTCTCTATGCTGGTTTTAAGCCGCTCCAGCCCTTCCCGCAGCCGCGCTCTGGGACATGCCGGGTTCAGCCGGATAAACTGCTTTCCGCAGGTGCCGTACTCCTCCCCCTCGGTCAGGTACAGGCCGCTGTCTGCCCGGATGAACGAGGTCAGCTCCCCGGCATCCTCCGTGAGGCTGCCGCAGTCCAGCCACAGCAGATAAGTAGCCCGGGAGGGCACCACTCTGATTTCCGGCAGCTGCCGCTCCAGAAAGCCGCGGACACAGCGCTTGTTCTCCGCAAGGTATTCCCGCAGCTCCTCCAGCCAGGCCTCGCCATTTTGGAACGCAGCCACCGCCGCCCCTACGGCGAAGGAGTTTGGCTCGGCCACCTCGTCCGTGTTCAGCCCCCGCTCCAGCTTATGGCGGATCACCGGGTTCGGCACCATCACCGCCGCCGTCTGCAGCCCGGCCAGGTTGAAGGCTTTGGTGGGCGCCAGGCAGGTGACGCTGTTTTCCCTGCATATATCGGATACAGCCGCAAAGGGCACATACTCATATCCCGGATCCGTCAGATCGCAGTGGATTTCATCCGAAAGCACCAGCACATGGTGCCTGGCGCACAGCTCCCCAATCCGGGCCAGAGTCTCCCTGTCCCAGATTTTCCCCACCGGATTATGGGGGTTGCACAGCAGCATCAATGTCGTCTGGGGATTGGCCAGCTTCTCCTCCAGGTCGCGGAACTCTATGGAATACCCACTTCCGTCATAGACCAGCGGGCTCTCCAGGATATTCCGTCCGTTATTCCGTATGGAATTGAAGAAAATATTGTATACCGGTGTCTGCACCAGCACATTTTCCCCCACGGTGGTCAGCTTGCGCACCGCACTGGAGATGGCGGGCACCA
>CAOOJO010000463.1 GCA_948496895.1 uncultured Acetatifactor sp.
TCCCGAAAGCTCCAGCTCCTTTAGGCCCGCCTCCGTCTTCCTGCCGCTTATCCCTACGTCCACAAGCAGATGGGCGGCTTCCGACCCCACATAAATGCAGTTCCCGCTGCTCCCGCTTGCAATGCTGCACAATCTCATTTCGTCTGATTCCATCCTTTTCACGCCGCTGTCCCTTGTATCCCTCTCATGGGCATTCGGAAAATCCTCTCCCACATGTGCCGGGCCTCCTGAGACAACGGCGGTTTTGTATTTCCTTATGTAATGCTCCGCATCAGTTCATGCTTAAAGCCGTTCCGGTTCCTTCCAGGCGGCCAGCCTCTCGTCAATCTGCCGGAAGCTGTCCGCCAAGTCCCCGCTGTTGTCTATCACGATGTCGCAGCTTTCCCGGAACTGCGTCTCCCCCAGCTGGCTGGACATAATCCGGGCGATTTTCTCCTCGCTGTAGCCCCTGGAGGCCTTCAGGCGCTGCCGTCTGGATGCTTCGTCCGCATAAATATACCACATCTCGTCCACCAGCGCAAGGTATCCGCCCTCAATCAGCAACGCGGCCTCCACAAAAAAGAAGTCCGCCTCCCCCGCCGCCCGGGCCAGGGCCAGGCGCTCCAGCAGGAATTCCTTCACCGCCGGGTGGATGATGCCGTTCACCCGCTCCAGGAGGGATGGATCCGCGAAAATCCTGTCCGCCATGGCCGCCCGGTCTATCTGGCCGTCGCTGCCCGCCACTCCCGGCCCAAGCAGGGAAAGCAGCTCGCCGTAGGCCTTTGTGCCCGGCTGCTTCACCAGATGGGCTACCTCGTCCGCCAGATAGATTTCGCAGCTATAATGCTTCCTGATATAATCCAATATCTCGGATTTCCCAGCGCCCACGCCGCCTGTGATTCCTATGAAGCGCATCCATGACCTCCTGTGCCGTTTCCTTCTCCCAGTGCACCATTCCGCTATGCCGCCATTACCGTCTAACTTCCTGCCAAGGTTTTATCACTTCGCCTCGTACCAGTTGTCCCCGGTATGCAGGTCTACCTCCAGCGCCACGGACAGCTCTGCCGCCCCCTGCATATTCTCCAGAAGAATCTGCCTCACCTGCTCCTCTTCCTCCCGATAGGTCTCTATTACAAGCTCGTCGTGTACCTGCAGAATCAGCCTTGATTTCAGTCCTTTCTCCCGCAGCGCCTGCCACACCCTTATCATGGCAATCTTGATGATGTCCGCCGCCGTGCCCTGGATGGGGGAATTCATGGCCACCCGCTCCCCGAAGGAGCGCTGCATGAAATTGGAGGAGGAAAGCTCCGGTATGGGCCTTCTCCTGCCGAACATGGTGGTGATATAGCCCTTCTCCTTCGCCCCGGCCACCAGCCCGTCCAGGAAAGTCTTCACCCCCGGATAGGTGGCGAAATACTGCTCGATATACTCCGCCGCCTCCTTCTTGCTGATGCTCAGGTCCTGGCTTAAGCCGAAGGAGCTGATGCCGTAGACGATGCCGAAGTTCACGGCCTTGGCATTGCGCCGCTGGAGATCCGTGACCTCCTCGAAGGGGGTGTGGAACACCTTTGCCGCCGTGATTCTGTGGATGTCCTGATCCATGTGGTAGGCCTCGATCAGCTGCTCGTCCCCGGACATGTGGGCCAGCACCCGCAGCTCTATCTGGGAATAGTCAGCGTCCATGAACTCGCATCCCTCCCTGGGCACGAACACCTTCCGGATGCGCCTGCCCAGCTCCATGCGCATGGGGATGTTCTGGAGATTGGGCTCCGTGGAGCTGATGCGGCCCGTGGCCGTGATGGTCTGGTTGAAGCTGGTGTGGATCCTCCTGTCCTCCCCGATATAGACGGCCAGCCCATCCGCATAGGTGGACTTTAATTTCGTCAACTGCCTGTACTCCAGGATGTCCCTGACGATGGGAGCCTCCTCGGACAGCTTCTCCAGCACGTCCGCCGCCGTGGAATACCCGGTTTTGGTCTTCTTGCCTCCGGGGAGCTTCATGGTATCGAAGAGCACCTCGCCCAGCTGCTTGGGAGAATTGATATTGAACGCCACCCCGGCCTGGGCATGGATGGACCTCTCCAATTCCCCGATCCGCGCCACCAAAGCGTCGCCGTAGGCCTTCAGCTCCTCCCTGCGCACCTCCACGCCCTCCCGCTCCATGTCGTACAGCACCAGGGACAATGGCATCTCTATCTCCCTCATGAGTCTGTCCATACCGGCCTGGGCCAGCTTCGTCTCCAATACATCCGCCGCCCTGCGGGCCACATAAGCTCCATAACAGCAATATTCCATGAACTTATCCGGTGCCGTCTGGGCCGCCTCCGCGGCCTTCTGCTTGCCGAAGCGCTCCGCCCAGCCGGGAATCTGCAGCCCCAGATGCTCCCCGGCGATGGTCTCCGGCACATAGTCGCTCTTCAGGGGATTCAACAGATAAGCCCCAATCAGGATATCGAAATATCGTTCCGTCGTATCCTGCTCCAGGTATTGATACAGCCTTTTGATGTCAAAGGCACCAATCCGAGCTCTGGCGGAAAGCGCCCGCAGCCCCTGGGCGCATGCGGCCTCTTCTCCCCCGCCGCCTTGACCCTGCCCAGGCTCACTGAACAGGGAAAGCTGCACATTCTCCTCCACAGGCAGCACATAGAGGAAGACCTCCTCCTGGGTGGATACCGCCGCGGCCACCAGGGACTCTCCCTCCATGGCCAGA
>CAOOJO010000464.1 GCA_948496895.1 uncultured Acetatifactor sp.
CCATCATGCTGTGGATGCCTGTAATCTCCTCCTGGGACATCTCTCCTTTGATTTCCGCCAGGGCTCCTGCCAGCTTCTCCTCCTGCTCCCCGGCAAGGCCCTCCTTGGGCTCCAGGACTACCATGGCCCCATGGGGATTCTCCAGCAGGTACTTCTTCACCAGCTCCTCGAAATAGCCCTCCTCCACTTTGGCCCGCAGCTTCGCGTAGGTCTCGTTGGCCTCGATGTGGAGGAAGGGGCCCCTGTCGTCATACACCCAGCTTCCCAGGGCCTGCAGGCCGTACATCAGCCCCTTGGGGAAGCTTCCGAAATCCGCCTCCCTGTAGCGGAACTCGAAGTGGTTGATGGCAGCCAGCAGGGCCTTTTTGTCAAAGCCCTTTTCTACTATCCCGGAAAGCGTCTCCCGGATCGTGGACTGGAACTCCTCCTCCTTAGACAGGGAGGTGCCCTTTGCCACCACGCTGAAGTAGGGCTGCTTTAAGTCATTGTCATAGATGCTGAACACATCCTTGCCGATCCCTTTGTCGATCAGCGCTTTCTTTAAGGGCGCGCCCGGCACGGTGCAGAGCACGAAATCCAGGACCTGGAAGGCCACGTACAGCTCCCTGTCCAGGTTGTCGCCCACGGACTTGCACCATGCCAGATAGGTGTTCTCGTCCACGTCCTCGCCCTCGCTGATGGGGAACTGCCTCACCCTGCGCACCTGTCCTTCAAAGGGCTCCTGGCCCGTCACCTCGGACTCCACCTTCAGGGCATCGAAGGCGGACAGGTAATGCTCGTCGATGTACTGCAGCTTCTCCGCCATGTCCATGTTGCCATAGAGGTAGATATAGCTGTTGGAAGGATGGTAATAGGTCCTGTGGAACTCCAGAAACTGCTCATAGGTCAGCTCCGGAATCGCCGCAGGGTCGCCGCCGGACTCAAAGGCATAGGTGGTGTCGGGATACAGGGCCGTGCTGATCTCCCTATACAGCACGCTGTCCGGGGAGGAGAACGCCCCCTTCATCTCGTTGTAGACTACACCATTGTAGGAAAGCTTCCCCGCCTCGTCCAGCTCATAATGCCAGCCCTCCTGACGGAAGATGGCCTCGTTCCCGTAGATATTGGGATAGAACACCGCGTCCAGATAGACATGCATCAGGTTCTGGAAATCCTTGTCGTTGCAGCTTGCCACCGGGTACACCGTGCGGTCGGGATAGGTCATGGCGTTGAGGAAGGTGTTCAAAGATCCCTTGGCCAGCTCGATGAAGGGATCCTTGATGGGGAACTCCCTGGAGCCGCAGAGCACGGAATGCTCCAGGATATGGGCCACGCCGGTGGAATCCCTGGGCGTGGTGCGGAATCCGATGTAGAATACCTTGTTGTCGTCGTCATTGGACAGCAATGCCACCCTGGCCCCGGTCTTCTTATGGCGGCACAGATAGGCCACGCTGTCGATGTCCGCTATCTTCCTTTTCTCGATGACTTCATAGCTCGTTAACTCTTCTACCCTCATTTTTTTGCTCCTCTTGTTTTTATTCTAGTTTTGTGGTCATTAGTCGTCACAATCCCAGCAGCGCCAGCTTGCTGACGCTCAGCTCCTGTATCACGTAGCCCTGCCGCTCCTTGTCGGCGGGCGGGACGTTTACCAGCTCCTCCACCGTAAGCTGCCTGGTCACATATCGCTTCCTGGGGGCATCTCCCGCTTTCCCGGCGGCTCCTGCGAAGAGGGGCTTCTTCTCCTCTATGACATTCACTTTCACCTTGGCTTTCATCTGCTTATAGATTTTCACCAGGAAGCTGTCCGGGGCCAGATAGTACAGATGGGTCTCCAGCGTGTCCTCCATGTCCGCCTCGGGCAGGATGTACCGCTCCATGATCAGCCGGAACTTGAAGGCAATCTCCTCCTCGTCCAGAAGCTCCCGGAAGGTATATTTTGCCCCCACATAGAGCCTGGCGGTATCCTGCATGCTGTATTTATAGTCCTCGTATATCTTCTTCTCCATATCGGTTCTCCATACCGGTTGCCCCTTAGGTCTGCCCTTTTGTCTCGATGTCCTCTATCTGGAATCCGCTCAGGCGCATGGCGTCCTGGATGGCCTTATCCGACAGCCCGGACTCCTGCGCCAGCTCCTGGGGCGTCACCTTTCTGCGCAGCTCCTCTGAGAGCTTCCCGGCCTTATCCGCCACCCGGTTCACCTTGTCCGCGATCTTCCTGTCGTTCTTCTTCTGATCGGCGTGCTCACGGATGCACTCCTCACAGGCATCCATGATGCGCCTTGCCAGCATGCCGGGGGCCTGGTCGGGCTTTCCGAAAAATGGTTCGTCCTCTCCCTGAGCCTGGCCCGCCTGCGCCAGCAGCTCCACGCCCACCGCCAGGGCCACGTTCCCCTCTCCGATCAGATCCTCCAGGGGCACGCCCTGTCCCGCGTAGAGCCTGGCGATGTCCGCCACCTCCCGCAGGAAGCTCTCCGTCAGCTGCTGCCTGGCCGCCCTGTCCCCGGCCATCACGGACATGGCGTAAGCCGTCCTCTGTCCATCGCTGTACACAGGGAGCGCCTCTATCTCGTCCAGGTACATCTGCAGATAGTCCCTCTCCTCCTGCGTCAGATAAGCGTCCTGGTCTACCGGCTCCCCGATGCCCACATTGCGCCCTCGCAGATAGTCGAACACCATCTCAAGCTGGGCCTCCTCCAAATCCAGCCCGG
>CAOOJO010000465.1 GCA_948496895.1 uncultured Acetatifactor sp.
CTACGCCGAGACCTACCTGGCGCAGAACAAGGAGAAGAAGCTGGAGGAGACCAGGACGAAGATGTCCCTGGACGATTTGTTCTCCCAGATCAAGGAGGGCAATCTGAAGGAGCTGAACCTGATTGTCAAGGCGGACGTACAGGGCAGCGTGGAGGCTGTGCGCCAGTCCCTGCTGAAGCTGTCCAACGACGAAGTCGTAGTCAAGTGCATCCACGGCGGCGTGGGCGCGATCAACGAGTCCGACGTGACCCTGGCCAGCGCTTCCAACGCCATCATAATCGGCTTCAACGTCAGGCCGGACAGCACCGCCAAGAGCACGGCGGAGCGCGAGGGCGTGGACGTAAGGCTGTACAAGGTCATCTACAAGGCAATCGAGGACGTGGAGGCGGCCATGAAGGGCATGCTGGATCCTGTCTTCGAGGAGAAGGTCATCGGCCACGCCGAGATCAGGCAGATATTCAAGGCCTCCCAGGTGGGAAATATCGCCGGTTCCTATGTGATGGACGGTGTCTTCCAGAGAGGCTGCAAGATTCGCATCACCAGAGAGGGCGAGCAGATCTACGAGGGGGCGCTGGCTTCGCTGAAGCGCTTCAAGGACGATGTGAAGGAAGTAAAGGAAGGCTTCGAGTGCGGACTTGTGTTCGAGGGCTTCGACCAGATTCAGGAGCTGGATATGGTGGAGGCGTATATCATGGTGGAAGTGCCCAGATAGCATGCTGAAGAGTTCTGCTAAGGCAGGAAAGTACCCTGCCTAAATAGAACTGGGCTTCGGCAGGGGGCGAAAGGGTTTGTGTAAATGAGAAAGAATAGCGTAAAGAATACCCGCATCAACGGGGAAGTACAGCGGGTGCTGGCGGAGACGATCCGGGGGGAAATCAAGGATCCCCGGATCAGCCCGTGGACAAGCGTGGTGTCCGTGGAGGTGGCTCCGGATCTGAAGAGCTGCAAGGCATGGATCAGCGTGCTTGGAGATGAGGAGGTAAGGAAATCTACCCTGGAGGGGCTGCGGAGCGCCGTGGGGTTCATGCGGAACAAGCTGGCCAGGGAGATCAATCTGCGCAACACGCCGGAGATTACCTTCATTATGGATCAGTCAATTGAATATGGGGTCAACATGTCGCGCAGAATCGACGAGGTCATCGCGCTGGATGATGAGAACGCGAGGAACCGCGTGGAGGATGCGGACGGGGAAGGGCCTGGGGAGGATTCGGACCTTTAGGCGAAGACCCAAATGAAAAGGATGGGGGCAGATGAATCTGAATTTATTGGAAGAATGCAGGGGAGCGAAACGGATCGGCATCACCGGGCATGTAAGGCCGGACGGCGACTGCCTGGGCGCATGCCTGGGTCTGTGGCAGTATCTGGCGAACTGCCTGCCCGGGACAGAGATCAAAGTGTTTCTGGAAAAGCCTGCGGATATTTTTAAGGACATCAAGGGCTTCGGGGAGATTGATTCCGAGTTCCCCGAGGAGCCTGCCTTTGACGTATTCTTCGTGCTTGACACCTCCACGGACAGACTGGGGGGCGCGGAAAAATATTTCAGGGCAGCGGGGAAGACGATTAATATAGACCATCATGTCAGCAATCCAGGGGGCGGGCAGATAAATCTGATCAGGCCCGAGGTGGGTTCCACCTGTGAGCTGATTTATGACCTGCTGGATTTAGCGCGGCTGGACAAGGACATGGCCCAGGCCCTGTATGTGGGCATCATCCATGACACGGGTGTCTTCCAGTATTCCAATACCACGCCGGATACGCTTAAGAAGGGAGCGGAGCTGATCAGCTACGGCTTCGACTTTCCGAAGCTGATACTGGAGACCTTTTACCAGAAGACCTATGTGCAGGCCCAGGTCATGGGCAGGGCGCTGATGGAGAGCATCCGCTTTCTGGGGGGGAGCTGCATCGTGAGCGCCATCGACAAGAAGACCATGGAGTTCTACAATGTGGGCCCCAAGGATCTGGACGGCATCGTGAACCAGCTCCGCAACATCGAGGGCGTAGACTGCGCCATCTTCCTGTACGAGACGGCCACCTTGGAATACAAGGTGAGCATGCGCTCCAGCGAGAAGGTGAACGTGGCGGAGGTGGCGGCCTATTTCGGCGGCGGGGGACATGCCAGAGCGGCGGGCTGCAACATGACAGGCACTTTCCACGACTGCGTGAACAATCTTTCCCTACATATTGAAAAGGCATTGAAGAAGTGGGAAGCGGAGCATGATGAACGGAATCATAATAGTTGACAAGGAGCCCGGCTTCACATCCCATGACGTGGTGGCGAAGCTGCGGGGCATCTGCGGACAGCGTAAAATCGGCCATACAGGGACGTTAGATCCCATGGCCACGGGGGTGCTGCCTGTATGCCTGGGGAGCGCTACGAAGCTGTGCGACATGCTGGCGGACAGGGACAAGGAATATGTGGCGGAGCTGCTATTGGGCGTGGAGACGGACACCCAGGACGTGACCGGGCAGGTACTGGCGCGCCGCCTGGTGGAAGTGGAAGAGAGCCAGGTCAGGAGCGCGGCGCAGGGCTTCGTGGGCGAGTATCTGCAGGTGCCGCCCATGTATTCCGCGTTGAAGGTGGACGGAAAGAAGCTCTATGAGCTGGCCCGGGCCGGAAAAGAAGTGGAGCGGAAGGCCAGGCCGGTGCGGATTTATGAACTGGAGATACTGGAATGCAGCC
>CAOOJO010000466.1 GCA_948496895.1 uncultured Acetatifactor sp.
CAGGAGGCCATGACCATGCACAGCGCCCTGGGGCTGACCAGCGACGAGGACAGCGGGGAGATGGACGGCATGCTGGAGGCGGGCTTCATCATAGCGGACGAGTTCACCATGTCCGACATGAGGCTGTCGCACATCTTCTTTGCCCATATCCGGAAAGGGAGCCGCCTGGTGCTGGTGGGGGACGTGGACCAGCTGCCCAGCGTGGGCCCCGGGAACGTGTTCCGCGAGCTGGTGCAGTGCGGCGTCATACCGGTGACGGTGCTTGATACGATCTTCCGCCAGGCAGAAGGGAGCCGCATCATCGCCAATGCGAAACGGATGCAGGAAAACGACGCGGCGCTGGATTATGGCCCGGGGTTCACATTCGTCCCTGCGGCAAGCGCAGCGGAGGCTGTAGAGAAGGTGCAGGAGCTGTACCGGGCCAGCGTGGATGCATTCGGCCTGGACAGTGTGCAGGTGCTCACCCCCTACCGAAAGACGGGGGAGGCCAGCGTGAACGCGCTGAATGAAAGGCTCTGGGAGATGGTGAACCCGAAGGAGGAGGGCCAGCCGGAGATTCGATCCGGGAAGCGCACCTTCCGCCTGGGCGACCGGATCATCCACAACAAGAACAGGGACCAGGTCAGCAACGGCGACATCGGATACATCAGGCGCATCTATGCGGACGAGGACGGTGCGGAGCTTGCGGAACTGGAATTTTCGGACGGGCGCCTCGTGAGATATGGAAGCGAGGAGCTGGAGATGGTTGAGCACGCCTACGCCACCACGGTCCACAAGAGCCAGGGGAGCGAGTACCCCATGGTGATCCTGCCGTGGTTGCCCATGTTCTATAAGATGCTGCGGCGGAACATCCTCTACACCGCTATAACCAGGGCAGGCGTGCAGGTGGCCATCATCGGCAGCAAACGGGCTGTCTGCACCGCCGTCCACAATACGGAGTGCGACAGGCGCAATACCAGGCTGGGGGAGCGCGTCATAAAGGAATACAACCGGCTGCTGGAGGGAAAGCAGGACATGCCGGAGAAAAGTGCATGACGGCAGGAGGTAGCCAGCTTATAGGAGGCAGGCCTGTATCTGATGGTACGGGCCTGCAGGATCTGAAAGGAGAATGAAAGGAATGGAGAATATGGAGAAAAAGGCGGAAGGAATGGATGCAGGGGATGTGGAGATGGACCAGCGGATGGCGGAAAGAGTACGTTGGATAGATATACATACCTACTGGTACCTGATGCAGCTTTTGAGGCTGGACACGGACACGGCAGAGGAGAGGTTCCCATGGAACGCTGAAATCCTTAAGAGGGTATTCGACAACACTGTGTCCATCCTAAAGGAATATGGCCATGCAGTGTGCACCCCCTGTATCACCAGCATGGGGAGCGGCAGGCAATACCGCTGCACGCTGTCCGAATGCGGGTGTGCCAGCTGCGGCTGCCAGGATGAATTCATGGAGAAGGAGAGGATTCTCTCCAATATCGAAGCTGCCGCCGCCAGGAACGGCCTGAAGATTGTAGGCGGCGGGAAAGACAGTGTTATCGTAAGGGAGGGCAGCACGGATGCGGATTATGAGGTCTGTGTCAGCCGGCTTGCCGGATAGGAGACTGTAACATGGAGAGAAAGGATTACAAAAAGGAGTTCTGTACCCTGATGGGCCGGTTCGCATCCCGGTACTCCAGATGGCAGGTATGGAACGATTTCCTGAGCCTGTCTGCACTGTCCCTGGCGAACGTGATGCCGGGACCAAAGAGAGAGGAGCGGGAGGAGAGGTACCGCACCATCATGGACGGCTACCGGAAAGAGGAACAGGAAATCTTCCCGCAGATGCTGGGGGTTGTGGTGCTGGCGCTGGAGGAGGATCCGGAGCAGGACTTCCTGGGCAGCCTGTACCATTACCTGGACCTGCAGCAGGAACAGAAAGGGCAGTTCTTCACGCCCTACCATATCTGCGAGCTCATGTCAGAACTGCAGTTTGCAGACGACGGGAAGGCAGAGCAGCTGGACGGAAGAGGCTATATCAGCGTGAGCGACCCGGCCTGCGGCGCAGGGGCCATGCTCATCGCCTTTGCGAACGTGGCACGGAAGCACAGCATCAACTACCAGAAGAATGTGCTGTTCGTGGCGCAGGACATCGACCGCACTGCGGCCATGATGTGCTACATACAGCTGTCCCTCCTGGGATGCCCTGCCGTGGTGGCCATCGGTGACAGCCTTGCGAAGCCGTTCCCCCATCCGGACAACGAGGTATGGTGTACCCTGTTCTACCACCTGAACCAGTGGCGTTTCACGTCCGGGGAGGCAGGGAAAGAACAGGAAGGCAGCGGGGATAAGGCAGAAGACGGGATTGTTGCAGTCTCCCTGGAGCATCCGCCCGAGGGCATCAGGCTGCTGGAAGGTGCAGACGGGCAGCTTACGCTGTGCATGGAGCAGGCATCGTAGGATTCAGGGAGAATCATAAAAAGGATAGGCGCTGTCCAATGCCGGATGTGCGCCTGCGCCCGCCGGATAAAGGACAGCGGACAGAAGAAAGGAGCCAGAAATGAAGAATGAAGACATCCAGTTCCAGCTGGAGATATTGCGGAGGGACGGCTACCATGCCGCCGCCAGGATCATGGAATCCCTGCAGGGCACAGTCAGCCGGGAGGCTGAAATGGGATA
>CAOOJO010000467.1 GCA_948496895.1 uncultured Acetatifactor sp.
CCAAGGCCACCCCCACCGGCTCCACCGCCAAATTCATCACTGGCGGCAAACAGACCCGCAAAAAAGACCTGGCATCCATGGCCATGACCTACGGGAATGTGTACGTGGCGCAGATTGCCATGGGAGCCGATTTTAACCAGACCATGCAGGCCTTCACGGAGGCAGCGGCCTACCCAGGCCCCGCTCTGATCATCGCCTACGCCACCTGCATCGCCCACGGCATCCGGGCGGGACTGGGTTCCACGCCCCATGAGGCGAAAAAGGCTGTGGACGCGGGATATTACCACCTCTTCCGCTTCAATCCGACCCTAAAGGAGCAGGGGAAAAATCCCTTTACCCTGGACAGCGGGGAGCCCTCCCTGGATTATGAGGAATTCCTGAACGGGGAAATCCGCTACGACGCCCTGCGCCGCTATCATCCCGAACAGGCCGACCATCTCTTCCGGAAGGCCCAGGCCCAGGCAAAAGAGCGCTACCGCTACCTTAAGAGACTGGAAGCCCTATACGCGCCGGAGGCAGAATGATTCTCTCCGTACCATCCAGGAACGGCTGCAGATTCTTTTCTGCAGCCGTCCACCAGCCTTCTCCCAACCTGTCTCCAGTCGTCGGCAAATACCATTCCTAAGCGTTCTCCTCCGGTCGGATGCGGCACACCGCCACAATCAGGGCGATGCACACGCTGATGACCGCAATGGTCAGCAGCATGTTCAGCGGCCGGATTTCGAATGGGGACACCAGGAACCCGGCGCACTGCAACACCACTGCGCATATCCGCAGGACATCCAGCGCTGCCGCCCTGTCCGGCTGCATGGGGCGGATTCGCTCCGCCGCCTCCCCAAGCAGCACGTACAGGGCATACAGGCTGACTGCCAGAGCCAAAAGCCCCTCCACCCCATTCTCAAACTGCCATATCCAGTGCAGGAAATAATCCGCCGCCAGCACCAGAAACAGTGGAGCCACCCGACTCTCTCCCGGCCTGGGTTCCTGGTGGCTTCGAATAGACGCATAGAACAGCAGCATCCCCACGAACTCCGGCAGCAGATTCAACTGGCCGATTTCGATATTGACAAAGGTGAAAAAAATCCCCCATTTCAGACAGTTCAAAGACTTCCGCTCCACACTTCTCCCTCCTGCGCCAGCTCCCCATCCATATAAATCCGCACAAAGACGCCGATTCTGTCCCCTTTTTTCCAGCAATAGCCCGGCTGGCTGTAGCCGTTTCCCCCGCCACATACCAGTCTGGGCGCGCCCCCTGTCAGTTCCCGCCGTCAAACACCGCGCTGCCGTTTCCATCAGAATCATACTGGCTGTAGCTTTCCGCGGCCTCAGTCCGTTTTTCACTGCCATCCTCATCCCCCAGATCATCCACCAGGACTTTCACCCTACGCCCCTCCAGGGATTCCTCCCCCAAATAAGAGACCTGCACCTGTCTCCACCTGTACTCCGTGGAGAAATACTGGGGATAGCTCTCCGCTGCCGCCTTATTGTCCTGAGACAGGAAAAGGCCCTGGCTGGCTGCCCCAAGTTCCTGAAAATACCCTTCATTATAGGCAGTTACCTCTATCTCAAAATCTCCCAGCCGTCCGCTTCCGCCAAGCAGCGGCTCGGGGACATACTCTCCCTCCACCACCGGCGACTCCTCCGCCAGCCAGACCTTCCAGCCATCCTCCCGCGCCAACTCCAGTCTCCACTCCAGCCTGGCCTGTCCCTGCCGCCCGTGGGGCGTGGCGCATACCGTGGCGCTCCCTCTCTCTTCATCGTACACCAGATTATACACCCGATAATCCAGCATGCTTCTGCTGTCTGTCGGGAAATAGGCCGGATATGCTTTCCCCTCCTCCCGGGACAGCTCCTCCCAGGTGGCGAGGTCCTTTCTCAGGAACCATTTCTCAGCAAATTCCTGATACCGGGCAGTCTCTTCCTCCGGCATCACGGCCATGCGGTATACCGTATCCCTTTCTTCGCAGGCGCGCAGAAAGAGATAGATTGCCTCCTGGGGCGTGTGCGCGTGATAGCACCTGGCATAGAGCAGGGCCCGCTCCAAATCCCTTTCCGAGCTGATTTCCGGAATCGCAAAGCTATAGCCTTCCTCCGCGGCGCTGCCGATTGCGGACACCGCCAGCATCAGGGTGATGCACAGGGACACTATGCCGATTTTCCCGGGCACACGCCTGAAGTCACGGATCCTGCGGATGCGGGTCTTCATGTTCCGATAAGAGCCGGCCATGTTGGAGGTGCCTATCCTGACGGGATTGCGCCTGCGCCCCTCCCCCATACCGATCAGCAGCTCGCCGTAGTCCCTGGCCGTCTCCGCCCCGCAGTATTCCAGCACCCGCTGGTCGCACAGGGCCTCGCTGTCGTTTTGCACCGCGGCGGTCAGAAGCCAGACCAGGGGATTGAACCAGTTCACCACCCGCACCGCGTGCACCACGATATTGACCAGCACATCACAGTACCTTTTATGCAGCAGCTCATGGAGGATGACCTGCTCCTCTGGAAGCGCGCATTTTACCACTTTCTCGTCTTCCTCATCCTGCCAGCCTTCTCCCCCCTTCCGAGAATCCGCGCGGGCACGGCCGGCCGCTTCCCCGGACGCGGGGATGACCAGCACCGGATGCACCAGCCCGCAGATATAGGGGGTACCGCTCGTG
>CAOOJO010000468.1 GCA_948496895.1 uncultured Acetatifactor sp.
CAGGTACACCGGCTTGTCGGGAGGCAGACGGAGCCTTTCCCTGGCCCGGGCTTGGTCCGCCGGGGCGCCAAACTGCATGCCCACGGGAATCCCATAGGGCAGGAGCTTTTCAGCGGGGAGCCCGTGCTCCTGATTCTCCGCAAGGAGCTCCTCGTGGGGCAGGATATAGTAGTCGCAATCCGTCTCTTCCCAGAAAGGGATGCAGGTGTAGTCCGTGCAGACCGCCACTGTGGGCGGGAGGGGACAGCGCTTCCTTTTCAGATAGGTGACCATCTCCGCCGGGAACAGATGGGACATGACGATTCCGTCAAAGGCGTTCTCCTCCAGGAAGGTCTTCAGCTTCCTGGCAGTCCGGATGTTGGCATAGTATACGGGGGATTTGCGCCTGGGGGAGCTGACGGCCGCGCCGAGCCGGTACACAAGCCCGAACAGGCCGGGCGTCCGGCTGGCCACCTGGATATAGGAGTTGCCCACCCTGTCTGCGGTCTTTGGCCCGGCCAGGGTGTAGGGATCCAGAAGAACGGCCTGGTGCCCCTGGAATAGAAGCTGCTCCTGCACTGCCCTGGCAGCGGCATTGTGCCCGCCTCCGGTGGAGCAGGATAGAATCAATATCTTCATGGTAATCCTCGCATAGTCGGTATTCAGTAAACAATTATAATACAGGAATACTTGTCTGACAAGAGGGCAGTTTCCCTGATTTGTGTTGAACCCAAGCCGGATATGGATTATAATGTACCCATGTAAGCTGTGGATGCGAGGGAAAAGATGGAGGACGTAAAAGAGGATGATAAGACCGATACGGGAAACAGAGCTGGCAGAATGCGTCAGGGTAATAAGGGAAAGCTTCGCCACTCTGGCGGAGGAGTTTGGGCTTTCCCCGGAGAATGCTCCCAGGTTCACTGCTTTTGCCACTACCCTGGAAAGGCTTGCGGGACAGTACCGGGAGGGGCGGGCCATGTTCGTCCATGTGGAGGAAGACGGAAAGGTAACAGGCTATTATTCCCTCCGGATACAGGAGGACGGTGACTGTGAGCTGAACAATCTCTGTGTCCTGCCAGGCCGCAGGCATGCCGGAATCGGGAAGCGGCTGCTGGAGCACGGGCTGTTGTGCGCTTCCGCCTTTGGCTGCGGCAGGCTGAAGCTGGGCATAGTGGAGGAGAATACGGTGTTGCGGGCCTGGTATGAGCGGTTCGGATTCTTGCATACCCATATGGAAAAATACGACTTCTTCCCATTTACCTGCGGCTATATGGAGAGGGCGCTGAAATTTTGCTTTTTCGACACAGAAGTCCTGACGGACGGGGAAATCCTGCTGATGCTGGACAAGACCATCCCGGGCAGCCTGGCTGAGAAATGGCTCCCATCCTACCATTTCACCATCTGCGACAGACAGGGGCACAGGGCCGGGCACTGCGACCTGCGGATCGGCTACAGCGAAGGGGTCTACTACGGAGGGAACATCGGCTACCGGGTGGAGGAGCCCTACCGGGGGAACCATTACGCGGGCAAGGCCTGCCGCCTGCTGTTCCACCTGGCCAGGCGGCACGGGATGGACTATCTGGTCATCACCTGCAATCCGGACAACTACCCCTCCCGGAAGACCTGCGAATACGCGGGAGGGATTCTGCGGGAAACCGTAGACCTGCCAGAGGACAATGACATGCGGCGGGACGGAGAGACGCGGAAATGCATCTATGAATTTGCGATATAAAGAAACTCCATCGAGCTTGCCAAGGTGTTTTCCGATTGATTCTTTTCTTTTACGCATAGGGCTGCCTTTCTGAGAGGCCCTATGCGTCTTTTTTGTCCGGGACTTCTCTGTATAGATCATGTCTTTTCACATTTTCTGCATTTTTTCAAAAAAAGACAAAAAGTCGAAATTATTTTTATATATATTGTCCAGAGACTGTACTATAATGGGAAAAACGAGATAGGAATCATGCTGTAAAGGAGATGCCGATGATGGATACTGCTTTGACGAGAGCCGGGAAAAAGAGACTGAAGCCGGGTGTGCGGCTGTTTTTGGGCATCCTGCCATTTATCGTCGCCTATGCCGTCTTCTGCTACCTTCCGCTGACCGGGTGGCGCTATGCGTTCTATGACTATAAGCCGGGGCGGCAATTGAACGACTGCACATTCGTGGGACTTCGGTATTTCACCAACATGTTCCGGAATCCGGTGTCCAGGCGGGAGCTGTTCCGGGTGCTGCGCAACACGGTGGTGATGAGCTCGCTGGGCTACCTGACCTCCTTCCTTCCGCTGATTCTGGCGATGCTGCTGAATGAAGTGCGGAGCAAGAAGTATCGGAAATTCGTACAGACAGTAACGACGATTCCGAACTTCGTCAGCTGGATACTGGTGTTCGCCATGGCCACGGCCATGTTCTCCGTGGAGAGCGGGGCTGTGAACCGGATGCTGCGGGAATGGGGCGTCATTGAGAATGGGCTGAATATCCTGGGGACCTCCGACCATGTATGGCTGCTCATGCTCCTTCTGGGGATATGGAAGGGACTGGGATGGGACTGCGTCATCTATATGGCGGCCATCAACGGAATCGACCAGGAGCTGTACGAGGCGGCGGCCATAGACGGAGCCGGGCGGTTCCAGAAGATGCGCTACATCACGTTCCCGGGCCTGCTG
>CAOOJO010000469.1 GCA_948496895.1 uncultured Acetatifactor sp.
TGGGACAGCATCCGGAGCAGAACAAAGAGGAGATCCTTGGCTTCTCCCAGGACAGCTCCAAGGCCGTCAAGGAAGAGCTGCTGGAAATCCTGTATCGGTGCAAGGGCTGGGAGGCGGAGATACAAAAGCTCCTGTCCTCCAAAAAGGCCGCGGAGCGCGAAATCGCCATCCGCGTGCTGACCAAATGGGACAGCGAAAAATACGCCCCCATCCTGAAGGAAGCCTTGGAAAAGGAGAAGAACGGCAAGGTACGCGCCCTGCTGGAGACGGCGCTCCACATCAGCAGCACTGGCGAGAACCAGGGCGGAAAGGCCCTGACTCAGGAGGATTTGGTAAAAGACCTCCACAAGGGCGGCAAGAAGCGCTCCCTGGCCTGGGCCTACGAGACGCCTTTCTCCAGGGTGCATAAAAAAGACGGGACGGAGGCCAGCGAGGAGTATCTGCAGGCTGTGTTCCTAAGCTATGCCGCCATGTCCCCCTGCGGCGTAAGCCCTACCGCCGCTACCCTGGCCCAGGCCCTGGACCAGCGGGAGTTCGCCGTCTACGTGGGCGAGCTCTTCGACAAGTGGATGGAGGCCGGCGCGGAGTCCAAGAAGCGCTGGGTGCTCTACGCGGCATCCATCCACGGCGGCGGGGACATGGTGAAGAAGCTCCACCACCAGATCCAGGAGTGGCCCAACGCCGCCCGAGGGGCCATCGCCTCGGAGGCGGTGCAGGCCCTGGCCTTAAGCCCGGAGCCTCAGGCCCTTTTGATTGTGGACGGAATTTCGCGTAAATTTAAATTCAAACAGGTGAAGGCAGCGGCGGGAAAGGCCCTGGAATTTGCCGCGTCCCAGCTTGGCATCACCACCGAGGAGCTGGCGGACAGGATCGTGCCCGACTTGGGCTTTAACGAAAATATGGAGCGGATATTCGACTACGGCGAGCGGAAGTTCACCGTCACCATCACCACCGCCCTGGAGATAGAGGTCTTCGACGAGAGCGGCAAGAAGCTGAAGAACCTCCCCGCCCCGGGCAAGCGGGACGATGAGGAAAAGGCGGCCGCGGCCTACGATGAGTTCAAGCAGATGAAGAAGCAGATGAAGGCCACGGTCACCAGCCAGAAGATGCGCCTGGAGATGGCCCTGTCCACCGGCAGGCAGTGGACCGTGGAGGCCTGGCGGAACCTGTTCGTGAAGAACCCTGTGATGCACCAGTTCGCCACCGGCCTGATCTGGGGCATCTACGAAGACCGGAAGCTGACGGGCACCTTCCGCTACATGGAGGACGGCTCCTTCAACACGGAGGACGAGGACGAGTTCGAGCTGCCGGAGGCAGCGGACAATGGGCAAACGCCAATGGTAGGGATCGTGCACCCCATCGAGCTGCCGGAGGAGTCCCGCGGTGCCTGGAAGGAGCAGCTGGAGGACTACGAGATCGCCCAGCCCATCGAGCAGCTTGACCGGCCCATATACCGCAGGACAGAGGAAGAGGAGGAGAGCAAGAGCCTGGAGCGCTTCGGCGGCTGCATCTTAAACGACCTGTCCCTGGGAGGCAAGCTGCAATCCCTTGGCTGGTACCGCGGCTCCGTCCAGGACGCAGGGGGCTTCTACAGCTATTACCGGGAGGACAAGGAATTGGGCCTGGGCGTGGAGCTCCACTTCTCCGGCAGCTTCGTAGGCGGCACCAACGACGACGTGACCGTATACGAGGCCCGGTTCTACAATGCGGGAGGGATCGCCCTCGCCGGAAACGCCGGCGTCATGTCAGGCAACAGCGCCTCTCCCGGAGGCAATGTCCCCGCAGCAGGCATCCGGCGCGGCAACCCCGCTGGAATTCAGCGTGGCAGCTATATATACGACGAGGCCAACGACAGCAATTCCTACTGCCTGAAAGAGATTCCCGAGCGGTACTTCAGCGAGATCGTGCTGCAGCTGGCCAAGGCCACCGCCTCCAGCAAGGAGAAGAACGAGAACTGGAAGTCCCAGAAATAGAATCCGGCTACCCCCGGAAAACGCTATGGCTTCACGTTATCCAAAGCTATCGTGCAAATCTGCTTCTTGCCGATCTGGCCCGCCGGACATATAATGTCTGAAAGGGGCACAGCAGGAGCGCCATGCTCCCGGGCATGCCCCTGGAGACAAGAAAGACAGAATCGAGAGATAAGATGCGCACAAGAAGACAAATGAAAACAGCCGCCAAAAAGAACCTGAAGCAGCACTATTTCCTCTTCGTGCTGCTTTGCCTGGCGGTCTCCCTGCTGGGCGGGGAGCTGGTCATGTCCGGCACGCCCGGGGAGGACATGGCAGAGGACATGACGCCCCAGACCCGGGTGACGTTCACGGACGCGATCGTCACCTCCTTCACAGAATTCGTCGTAGACGTGGCGGAGGGAAAGAAGGAAGACCGGGAACAGCGGATCCGGGAAAAGGAAGAGCGCTACATGGAGGAAGCGGGACGCGGCGGCCAGGAGATATTCGGCCGCAGCAGGGGTGTACTGGCATCGGTGGTGAACAAGCTTGCCTCCGGGGCCTATCTGATGACCCTGCTGGTGGGCCTGCGCTCCCTGGTGGGCACGGATGAGGTGGCCGTAGTCGTCCTGCTGCTGGGAGCGCTGGCATTGCTGTGCCTGTTCCAGGTATTCGTGGTGGGCGTGTGCC
>CAOOJO010000470.1 GCA_948496895.1 uncultured Acetatifactor sp.
CCTCCTCCCTGCGGTAGATGTCGGGATAGTCCCGCATCACCCGGTAGCGGTGGAAGCCGTCCACGATGATGTAGGCGTCCCTCTTCTTATCGTAATAGCACACGATGGGCATCGTGTAGCCGTCCTCCTTGATGCTGTCGTACAGAAGCCGCATCTCCGGCGGCGCCACCGCGTTGGGATTGTAGCTGTTGGGCTCTATCTTCTCGAAAGGTACCCTCACCACGTCGTAGACCGGACTGCGATATGCCATTTAAATGCCCTCCATGTTCTGATATTTCTCCTTGATGAGCTCAATCCGCTTCTTGTCCTCCCGCAGGGGGCCGAAGCCCATGAAACGGCAGAGGTGGTCGTTCTTCAGGATGCAGTAGCACATCCGCTTCCAGGACGGGACGTCCTTGCTGCTCCTGATGTCGTCCGTATCATCGGGGATGTCCTGTTTGAAGATGATTCTGGATTTCTTGTTCAACGTGTAATTTGATACGCCATTGCGTTCGATTTTATATCCATGGTCTGTCAGCTCCCGGATGGTCTCCTCCGACAGACCGCCTCCGGTTTTGTGCCAGAATTCGATGGAGGTCTGGAATATCCTGATGTAGTTCGCCCGCAGCTTCTCCGGCAGGGTGTCCAGGAGGAACCTGGTATAGGACTGCCAGGTATGGCCCTCCGGGAGCTTTACGTCCCGGTAGCCCATGGCTTTGGTCTTCCCGTAGATGGATGTGAAATTCGCCCCCTGCACCCGCCCCACCAGCTTGGTCCAGGTCTGGGGCTCCAGAATCCGGTACAGGTTCAGGGATTCCTTGGCATAGTCGTTGAAGGGCGAGGCCACCCGCATCTGGGTGGGCGCAAGCCCCGCCTTGTGGTAGAGGTCGTACAGTTTATTGTAGGGGTAGCCGAACCTGGAATAGGCTGTCCACACATCGGAGGTGCTCCAGTCGTACATGGGGGACGCCGTCCACACATCCTTGAACTGCCTGGAGATCCAGCACATCCCCTGGTAGCCGTTCCTGTTGTTCAGAAACCCGCTGTAGCGGCGCAGGGACTCCTCCGCCCGCATCCCCAGGAGGCATACGGTCTTGCGGTTCCCGTGCTTTTGCTTGAACCACCTACCGAACTGCTTGGCCAGATCCTCCTCCAGCATTTTGTATTTATAGAGGGTGAAGGGGTTCCTACCCATATGGATCACATAGGGCTTCCTGGGCAGGGGGCGCACCCAGCTCTCCTGCATGGTATCGTCCCAGGGATACCAGTACATCTCATAGCTGCTCAGCGCCGTGCGCACCGCCATGGGCAGGCACACCCAGTAGGGTTCGGTCCGCGGCAGGTACATCTCGAACACCTTTTCCACGTATTCCGTGGTCACCTGGTACTGGGCCTCGAAATCCTGGTGGAAGACGCCTATCCTCTTCCGGATCCGGTTCCGCTCTATGTAGTCCATGACCATATGTAGCAGCAGGCCGCTGTCCTTGCCGCCGCTGAAGGAAATATATATGTTGTCGAATTCCCGGAAAATATAGTCCAGGCGTTCCTGCAGCGCTTCATATACGTCCATGTCCAGGTACTTCTTCTCCAACGCTCTCCCACCCTCTTTCCTGACTGCTCCACCATCATACGTGATTCGCCGGGATGTGTCAAGGCGCTTTTGCCGGTTCCGTCCCTCAGCGAAAGCTCCTGCCTCCGTATTCATTTGATGTTGATTTTTTAAAGCAGGAATTTTGCATAGAATGCTTTTTGCAAAAACTATGGATTATTCCAGACCATATCTCGAATGATATCTGCTTTACACAGATTTTATCACGATTTGGTGGTCATTTCAACAGGAAATTGACATTCTTCGGCCATTCATGATAAAATGCTCCCATCTTAAGGCAGAGAGGAGGCGGCAGATCATGAAAAACATTTTCATCGAAGGGATACAGGGCATGGGCAAGTCCACCCTGCTGCAGGCCATCTCGGAAAGGCTCCCTGAGCTCCATGTGTGCCGGGAAGGGGACTATTCGCCTGTGGAGCTGTCCTGGTGCACCTGGATGACGGAGGAGGCCTATCGGGCGGCGCTGGAGCGCTACGGGAGCCTGCGCGGGGAGATCGAGACCCATACCTTCCGGGAGGAGGGGCATTACATCATCACCTATACCACGATCCTCACGGACATCCCCGGCTTCCACAAGGACATGGAGCAGTATGAAATCTACAATAACAGAAAATCCCTGGAGGAGCTGGAGCAGATCATCCGGGACAGGTACCGGAGGTTTTCCGGAAGCGGGTACCTGTTCGAGTGCGCTTTCCTGCAGAATATCGTGGAAGAATTGATCCTGTACCAGCAGCTGGCAGATGACGAAATCATATCCTTTTATCATCGGTTATTCAGCGATGTCCATCGGGAGGACTTCCTGCTGCTGTATCTGTACGATGACGATCTGGAGGAGAGCACGCGGCTCATCTGCCGGGAACGCTCGGACGAGCAGGGGAACCCCTGGTGGTATCCCCTGATGCTGGATTACCTGAGCGCCTCCCCCTACGGGAAGGCCCACGGGTATCAGGGATTCGACGACCTGATCCGACACCTGCGCCACAGGCAGCAGCTGGAGCTGCGCATCCTGCGGGAGGTGGTGGGGCAGCGGGCCGTCATCCTCC
>CAOOJO010000471.1 GCA_948496895.1 uncultured Acetatifactor sp.
GGGGGAGCTGCTCCTCCCGGGGCACCCTGAGCTTCAACTACAGGCTCATCTTCGCCCCGCCCGTGATACTGGACTATGTGGTGGTCCATGAATTGTGCCATCTGACCCATATGAACCACTCCAGGGAGTTCTGGGACATGGTGGCGCGGATTATGCCGGAGCATAAGGAATACCGGAACTGGCTGCGCGACCACGGACATGAGCTGACGCTGACGGCCTATCTGGAGCGGGTGGGGATCCCTGTCACGCTGGACTAAAAAGCCGCGCCTGGGTCTGCGCAATCGAGCAGGGGAAATTCTTTCCCCAGTCGATGAACGCGGCATTCGCCAGAGGTAAGTGCAGGCACTCCCGCCCGGCTCATTGCTCACGCATAAAGGCGGAACCGCCGCGTAAGCGACGGTTCCTTTGATTATCAGCGGTTCTCGTCCACATAGAGCTGCGCCCTGTTCTGGATGGTCTTTGCCACATCCTGGGCCGTCTTCTGGCCGGTATAGAAGGCCGGCATCTCCTCGTTGATGATGTTCATGACGCTCTCATTGTAGTAATAGCACTTGTCTATGGAGAGAATGAATGCCACTATCTCGTCCACCTGCTCCTGGCTTAAGGGATCCAGCTTGATTTCCTCGCCGTTCATGTAGAAAGAATCATCGTACTCCTCCTTGCTGCCGTCCTCGTTGATCCAGTAGGGCCGTTCCGTGCCCTTCCGGGCCATCTCGTCAAAGTATTTCTTCTGGACCGGCATCCCCCAGCTGAGCTCCTTCTGGTACTCCTCCGTCAGATAGAATCTTAAGAATTCCCACGCGCCCTCCTTGTTGCGGGACTTGCTGGAAATCGCGTAGCACTCGTTGGCCGAGACATAGGAGCCCATGCCGCTCTCCGTGGGGAAGCCGATGTAGGCCACGTCCCCGCCAAAGTACCCGTTGATGGTATAGTTGCAGTCCTTGATGTTCCCGATATACAGGTTGGAAAGAATCGTCCTGCCGTCACGGTACTGGGATTCATAGTTGGTCCAGTAGTCCTCGCCGTAATAATCCTCGCCAAGCTCCTCCGGCAGCTCCTTCGCGAACTCCATCATGGCGATGAAATTCGGTGTGTCAAAGTCGCATTTCCCGGTGTCCACATCTATGAAATCGCTGCCGCAGAACTGCATCATGGTGGAGAAGAACCCATCCCTGGTCAGCTCGCCAATCATGTGCGTGCCCTCCGGCAGACTGGCCTGGAGCTGCTTCATGTCCTCTATGGTCCAGGAAGTCCTGTCCCCCACCACGGTTTTCTTGCCGATCATGGTAGCCACCGAGAAGCTGGGAACCACATAGTACAGCTTGCCTTCCACGGAGTAGGCATCGAATACGTTCGTGACGAACTCCGTCTGTGACAGCTCCTCGTCATTCTCTATCAGCTTGCCGATGTCCTCCAGCAGCCCCTTGGCCACATAGTTCTCCACCGGAAGTCCGTCCGCGATGAGGATATCCGGCATATTGCCGGTGGTGATGTCGTTGTTCAGCTGGGTATAGCCCGCCTGATAGTCCTCGTAGGTATTGTAGGAATCATAGGTCTTCACCACGATGCGGTATTCCTCGCTGCCGCGGTTGAATTCTATGACCCGCTTCTCCATGTCGCCGCCCACATAGGTGCCCGCCAGCACCAGCACGGCTTTGTCGGGAATGTCCTTGGGATCCACATAGGTGAACAGGCCCGCCTTCATGCCACCCTCATAGTCCTCATAATACAGGCCCAGGAAGGAATTGTCGTCAAGCTCCACGAGGCCGGAGAAGTTGGTCACGAACAGGTCGGAATTGACGAAGTTCATCTTCTGGACAAGGTTCTGGTCCCCAATCTTATAGGTATAGATGCCGTCGCCGCTGCTGAATACCAGATCGGAGTTCAGCCCCACGCCCATATTGCCGTATCCGTTGTACGCGAAGCTGTCCGGCATGGAAGTGGCCTGCCCTAAGGTATCCGTGGCAGGGTCATAGGTGGCGATGAATTCCTTTGCGTAGTCGTTCTCGTCATAGTATACTATCAGGAAGGTACCGTCTCCCTTGTCGATGATGCGGTCATAATTGTTGAACACCTTTGCCGCGTCCTCGGAGAGGGGCTGCCTGGATCCCACATTGCCCTGGGCATCTACCATGAGCCTGTAGGCATTATCGCCGGATAAAATCAATGTGACAGTGCCGTCCGCCGCTGCCGCTATGGTATTGACATAGACGTACTCCTCCTCCGAGCGCAGGCCCTCCAGCTCCTTCTCCCACTGGAAACTTCCGTCCGTATCCCAGCTGGCGATATAGTTCCTCTCCACATAGGATTCATTGGCATAATCGCTGTAGGAATAGTATCTCAGGGCATATATCCGACCATCGGCACCGAAGGCAAAATTGTTGTAGCTGGAGTTCTCCCAGATATCCTGAGCGGCATAGTCCGGCTCCGCCACTGCAAACAAATCGTCCAATAGGTCGTCCTCGTCACCGGCTTCCGGCTCCGTGCCGGTGTCCTCCCCGGCTTCGCCTTCTTCCCCGGTATCCTCTCCGCCTTCCGGCTCCGCGGCAGGGTCTTCTCCACCCT
>CAOOJO010000472.1 GCA_948496895.1 uncultured Acetatifactor sp.
CTATTGAAACTGAGCGGAGAAGCCCTTGCGGGCCGGAAGAAGACCGGCTTCGACGAGGAGACGGTAAGGGGAGTCGCCCTACAGGTGAAGGAGCTGGTGGAGGACGGCATCCAGGTGGGCATCGTCATCGGCGGCGGGAACTTCTGGAGGGGCAGGACCAGCGAGAATATCGACCGCACCAAGGCGGATCAGATCGGCATGCTGGCCACGGTGATGAACTGCATCTACGTGTCGGAGATCTTCCGCTCCACGGGAATGGGCACCAGCATCCTGACCCCCTTTGTATGCGGCTCCTTCACAGAGCTTTTTTCCAAGGACAGGGCGGTGGAGTGCTTCTCGAGGGGGCAGGTAGTGTTCTTCGCGGGGGGCACGGGGCATCCTTATTTCTCCACGGATACAGGCGTGGTGCTGCGGGCCGTGGAGGTGGAGGCGGAGGTGATCCTGCTGGCCAAATCCATCGACGGCGTGTACGATGACGACCCGGCGGTAAATCCGCAGGCGAAGAAATACAGCGAGGTGACCATCGACGAGGTCATCGCCAAGAATCTCCATGTGGTGGACATGACCGCGTCCATCCTGGCCCGGGACAACAAGATGAACATGTGGGTCTTCGGGCTGAATGAGGAGAACAGCATCGTGAACACCCTGAAGGGGAAATTTAACGGCACCAAGGTGCTGGTCTGAGCGCAGGGGCGGACATCCTTCCGTGTTTGCGGACCACAGGGACAGGAATGACAGAGATCAGGATAAGAAGGAGAGGACGAAAATATGGACAGCAGATTACAGGTTTACGAAGACAGGATGAAAAAGGCCATTGAATATCTGGAGGGGGACTACAACGGCATCCGCGCGGGCCGGGCGAATCCCCACATCCTGGACAAGCTGAGGGTGGACTACTACGGCACGCCTACGCCCATACAGCAGGTGGGGAATGTCACCGTGCCGGAGGCCCGGGTCATCCAGATCGCGCCCTGGGAGAAATCTCTCATCAAGGCAATCGAGAAGGCCATCCTCACCTCCGACATCGGCATCAACCCGTCCAACGACGGCAGCGTGATTCGCCTGGTGTTCCCGGAGCTGACGGAGGAGCGCAGAAAGGATCTGGCGAAGGAGGTCAGGAAGAAGGCGGAGGAGGGGAAGGTCGCCATCCGCAATATCCGCAGGGACGGCAACGACGCCCTGAAGAAGCTGGGCAAGGCCGATACCTCCGAGGATGAGATCAAGCAGCTGGAGGATCAGCTCCAGAAGCTGACGGACAAGTACATCAAGGAAGTGGATGCCGCGATGGAGAGGAAGTCCAAGGAGATTATGACGGTCTGACGTCCGGGCACAGGGACGGTACGCGCATGCAGGGGGAGCGGAAGAGGAAATCTGTTCCCCCTTGCTTTATTGCAGACGGGAATCCGGATTAAAAATGACGAAAAGGCGGATAGCCGGACAGGAGCTTAAGATGGGCGAAGAACTGAAAATGCCGCGGCATGTGGCAATCATTTTGGACGGAAACGGCAGATGGGCCAAAGCCAAGGGCATGCCCCGCAACTACGGCCATGTGCAGGGGGCGAAGACGGTGGAGACCATCTGCGAGGACGCCTACCGCATGGGAATCCAATACCTGACCGTGTACGCGTTCTCCACGGAAAACTGGAACCGGCCCCAGGACGAGGTGGACGCGCTGATGAAGCTGCTGCGAAACTATATGAAGACCTGCTTAAAGACCGCGGAGAAGAACCGCATGTGCGTCCGGGTGCTGGGGGAGAAGTCCCGGCTGGACCAGGATATCCGAAGCAGGATTGAAGAGCTGGAGGAGGCCACGAAATCCAATGACGGCCTGCGTTTCCAGATAGCCATCAACTACGGAGGCAGGGACGAAATCGTCAGGGCCGCCCGGCGGATGGCGGAGGCGGTGGCCCAGGGGCGGCTCAGGCCGGATCAGATAGAGGAGGAGACGGTGAGCGGCTACCTGGACACGGCGGGGATTCCCGAGCCGGATCTCCTGATCCGCACCTGCAACGAGCAGAGAATCTCCAATTTCCTGCTGTGGCAGCTGGCCTACACGGAGTTTTATTTCACGCCGGTGCTGTGGCCGGATTTCACGAAAGAAGAATTGATAAAAGCCGTCGAGGCATATAATCATAGAGACAGAAAGTACGGCGGGCTGAAGACGGAGGGATAGCTTATGTTTTGGACCAGGTTGGCAAGCGGAGTGGTATTGTTGATTATCGCCATAGGCTCCATGAGCTATGGCGGATGGGTGCTTGCGGCGATTCTGTGCGGCGTCTCGCTGGTGGCCTTCCGGGAGCTGACGAAGGCGCTGAACTGCGCCGGAGACGGGAGAGGGGGCGGCGCCCATGTGGCGAACGGGCTGGAATGGGCGGGGATGGCGGGAATCATCGCCTATTACCTGTTGCTGTATTTCCAGACAGGGGACGCCTTTCTGTTGATGTGTATCGTGGGGACATTCCTGGCGATGATGTTCGTCTATGTGCTGGCTTTTCCCAGATATAACGCGAACCAGACCATGGCGGCGGTGTTCTCCTTCCTCTACGCTCCGGTGCTCCTC
>CAOOJO010000473.1 GCA_948496895.1 uncultured Acetatifactor sp.
CCTTTAGTCCGGGGATTCGTACTTCTCCTCCCTGCCCACTTCCTTCGCCACTACCACGAACCGCCCGTCCTCCACAGGGTAGGCGCAGGTGGACAGCGTCAGGAAATGGTCTCCCAGCTGGGCCGTCACCCCGGTGTCGTACAGGGACAGCTCCTTTATCCCATCGTAAAAATAATTGAATTCCAGCTCATCGTCCGCATGGAAGAAGTTGTAATACTTGAACACCATATCCGTGGGATAGTATATCTGGCTGTAGAAGGCAGCTATGACTTCATATTCCCTCTTCTCCGTCCTGGTATAGACCTCCATGTGCTTATGCTCCGCGGCGTACTCCTCGTCCTCATACCGCGTCAGGCCGCCGAACATGGTTCCCACCTTCATGTTATGTCCGTGGATGATCAGGTTGGTGGTAAGGTTCTCCCCGTACAGGGGGCTGTCCGTGTCCAGAAGAAGGCACCCCGCCTTGTCCTCATTCCCGTTAAAATCCCGCTCCAGATAATAATTCTCGTCCTCCGGGGTCTGCATGGCAGGATAGTCGATGGCCGTTCCATCCACCACCAGCCATAACGCCATGTCCCCGTTCTGGAGGAACAAGTCCGCGTAGGGGTTCTTCTCCAACGGCTTCTGTGTGGCCGCAGGGGATTCGGTGGGCTGAACCTCCGGCTCCTCCCTGGGTTCCTCTACGTCCACAGGCTCCACCGATACCCGCAGCTCCTCCATTTTCGTCTCGGATTCCATCTCTTCGCTGTAAAAGTCCCTGAGCAGCCATATCAGAATCACCGCAGCCGCCACGGCCACCACCACACAGATTCCCGCGATGACCTTCCATCTGTCCACAGGCGTATTCTCTCTGTTCTTATCCATACAAGCCCTCCTTCTCCCCATCCGTCCTCCGGCATTCCTTCTCACATACAGCTATCACCAGGAAAATCAGCGGCGTGGCCACCACCTGCCCGAAGCTGAAGAACTGGTTGGCCAGATAGGCCGCCACCGCCATCATGCCCGCCGTCATCCTCCGGCTCTCCCCGCGCCGCTTCCAGAACCTGGCGAACGCTGAGAGGAAGAAGCCCAGATAGGCTACGGCCCCCAGGATTCCCTGGTTCACCAGCATGTTCAGCCACTCGTTGTGGGCGTTGGCGTATATGGCGCCCTCCTCCCACGAAATCGGCGCCTGCAGGGCAAGGGATTCCTGTTCATAGAAATACCTGGCGAAGCAGTCCGGGCCCACTCCATAGAGCAGGTTCCCGGGGCCGCTCCTCCAAAAGCCTTTCCACGTGGCTGTCCAAAGCGCTCCCCGCCCGCTTCCCCAGGCGCTGTCAAACCGCAGAAAGGAGGAGCCTCCGAAGAACCTCCAGACCTCATCCGACACCTGGCATCCGACAAACACCAGCACGCCCGCAAGTCCCAGCGCCCCTCCCAGCGCCAGCACGCCTTTCAGCGCACTGCCGTTTTCCGGCCAGCCCCCTCTCTTGTCCAACAAATGAAGCGCCACGATTCCCACCGCCAGTATCCCCAGCGGAATCCCCCACAGAGGCGTGAATATCTTTCCCACCATTTCCTCCATGTCATAGGCAAGAATCAAGGGTATCTGGGTCATCCACATCAGGAAGGCAAACAGCGGCACCAATATCGCCGTCTCCAGGAAGCGCAGAAGTAGCTCTGCATCCTTCAGTGAGCCAAGCAGGAGGACAGCGTACATTGCCCCCAGGGCCACATACCCGCTGGCGCTTCCCTGCAGAAAAACCGCGCCGATTCCCACAAAGGACGCAATCCCCGCCGGAATCCGCCGCCACCCTTTCGCTGCCCAGAAGCAGTACAGCAGAAGCGGAACCGCCACCGCCAGATAGCCGCAGTACCAGTTGATGTTCCCCACAGTGGAGAGGAGGTTCTTCCTGTTCCAATCCCACCAGTCCATCCCCTCATATGTGCCAAGGGGGTCATAGCCCAGACGGTTCAGGACCCCCAGCAGGCACACCGCGGTCACGGAGATCCAGACAATGCCGGCGATCAGTTCTTCCCTCTCGTACCACCGGCTCACCAGGAAATATCCCCCCACCAGGAAAAGCTGTGTCAGCAGCCCCATATACCAGCCGGAGAAGCCGATGAACGCCGTATCCTTATAAGCGCTGAACAGATAAGACAGCAGGGAGAACAGCGCAAAGCAGATTGCAAGGCAGTCCGTGCTGGAACACCTGCCCCAGGGACGCCCCCTGTACCGCCGCCACCGGCAAATGCCGCACACGATTGCGCCGCACAGCCCCAGCGGCAGGAAAATCAGGGACACGCCCCGGAAAAAGAGGTATTTCGCGTCAGCCAGCAGATAGAAACCGTCCCTCATATAGATTGGCAGCGCCGCAAAAATCAGCAGCAGATAGGCAGACGCGACCATTTTCTGAAAGCCTGCGTACTTCGTCTCCATATATACCATCCTCCACGGGCAGACTCTCCACCAAAAAAGGAGGGGGAAGATAGCTTCCTCCTCCTTTCATCGCTTTGCCGTCTAAAGATTACGCCCTTTTCTTCTTGTTCAGGGCAACAGCTGTCATGGCCAGAGCCG
>CAOOJO010000474.1 GCA_948496895.1 uncultured Acetatifactor sp.
CATTCATTTTAGTTCAACAGCTCCTTTTGGCAGGGTAAAGATGAATTCCGCGCCGCGGCTGTGGTTGCGGCCTGTAAAGCTGCCATGATGGGCCGAGACGATGGCCTTGCAGATCACCAGTCCGATGTAGTTTTTCTTGTGGGAGCCTGCATCGGCAGACGCCGGGCTGTCACTGAAGAGATGCCCCAGTATCTCCTGCGGAATGCCCTGCCCGTAATCCCTGACGGTAAATGTCACATATTCCTTTCCGTCCTCTACAAGCACATCCACCGGTTCCTTGCTGCCGGAATGGAGCAGCGCGTTCTCCAACAGATTGAGGATGACCTGCTCTATGAGCATCGCGTCCATGGGGAGCATGATGATTTCTTCAGGAATGGCCACATGCACCGCGAAGCCGGGATGGCGTGTTTCCATTTTCTCAAGGGTTTCTCCCAGCACCTCCTCTACGATTTCATCCCTGACGTGGATGGAGCTCTCCAGGTCATGGATGCGGGAGATGGCCAACAGGTTCTCCGCCATATTGATCAGCCAGCTGGAATCCTCATGGATATGGCTGACAAGCGCCAGCTTTTCCTCATCGCTTAACGCGTCATGGTTTTCCAGATAGAGGAGGCTGTTGCCCATGATGCCGGATAAGGGCGCGCGCAGGTCGTGTGAAATGGCGCGCAGAAGGCCGGTATGGTTTTCCTCCGGCTTTGGTTTCTGCGAGGAGCCTTTTGTGTGGGTGGCTTCAGCCTTACGGCTGACGAGCCGCGAGGCGGCGACGCTGACCGCGGTGATGGCAGCAGCCGCGCCCAGTGCCGTACATAAGCCCCTGCCTACTTTGGCAGGGCGTTCGTTGTGTCCGAATAGATCCAATCGTTGTCTTCGCATGGTGCATCCTTTCTTTTTGTATTATTTGAAACGGTTCTTGTCTTCTAGTATTATATCTTTTTTGATCGCAGGACGCAAGACGTTGGGCATAAAGATATTGTTAAGAAGTTGTAGTCGTCAAAATGCGGGAGCTCCATTTCTTAAAATTTCCTTTTTATCTTGCGCATGCTTGTCTCCGTGGGGTACAATATGGAGACAGAGCGTAATACGGGGAGAGCGGGATGGATGAAGGAGCGGGAAGGATTTCTGGATAAGCTGCGGGTGATGGCTACCTGTGCGGTAATAATGCTTCATACAATGACCGGTGTGATGGACAGCGTGGATATGAGTCTCTATCCGGAGGAGAAAAAGGTGTTTCTGGCGGGGATGGATCTGGTGTGCTGGTGCGTCCCGGTATTTTTGGTGATATCGGGATATCTGTTCCTGAACCCCCGGCGGCAGATTAGCCTGGGAAAGATGCTTACGGTATATTGCAGGCGCATTGCGCTGGCGCTGTTCCTGTTCGGAGTGCCTTACGGATGTCTGGAGCTGATTGCGGCGGAGGGGGATTTTCGCCTGGGCATGCCGGGAGAGGCCTTCCTGATGGTGCTCCGGGGGGAGAGCTGGTCCCATATGTGGTATCTGTACCTGATTCTGCTTCTGTATGCCGTGACGCCGCTTTTGAAGCGGGGACTTGGCGCCATTCCCCGCTGGGCGGTGTACATAGCGCTGCTGTTGCTGTTCCTGGGCTGTTCCGTGCTGCCTTATCTCCATGAGCTTTCCGGGCGGGAGGAAGGCTTCGCGCTGCCGGGGGATGGAATCTATTTCTTCTATTACATATGCGGCTATCTGTTTGCCACGAGGGAGAGAGGCAGACTGGAGAGGATGGCGGGAAAAGGGATTCTGCCCTGCCTGACCCTTTTGCTGTGTGTCGGCATGGCGGCCAGCCGCCTGTGGGGGGGATACACGCTGCAAATGGCGTACAATTATCCGTTCACTGTCCTGCTGGCGCTGCTGCTGTTCGCGTGGAAAGCAGGGGCGGAGGAGAGACAGGCCAGTCCCTTCTGGAGACAGGCTGTGGCGCTCAGCTTTACAGTGTACCTCATCCACCCGGTGTTCCTGAACCTGGCTTATAAATTCTTCCATGTGACGCCCCTGTCAGGCGCGGCGTCGCTGTCGCGCCTGATGCCGGCTTCCCTTTCGATGGGCATCCTTCTGCTGGTCTTTTTCGCGGGTACGGCAATCCTCTCCCTGTCCGCGGCCTGGATTCTGTACCGGATACCGCCTCTTAGAAAATATGCGCTATGATATATAGTTAAAATATGTCCTGTTAACCGCGCTGCCAGCGCCCCGAGGCCCCGCAGGGCAGGATCAGGCCGCTTGCCGATACAGGCAGGCCGATTTCCCCGGCTTCCACCTGGCCGCCCCGGCCCTTTGCCACCGCTTCGCTGAGCATGTAGGAGAGCACGGCGGGCTGCAGGCCTGTGGTGTAGGAATTGAGCAGGAAGAACAGGGCGTCGTCGCTTAAAAGCTGCGCCGTCAGGGTGAGGAAGGGCCAGATGCTTGTCTCCAGCTTCCAGATCTCCCCTTTGGGCCCCCTGCCGTAGGAGGGGGGATCCATGATGATGCCGTCGTAGCGGTTGCCGCGGCGGATTTCCCGCTCCACGAACTTCACGCAGTCGTCCACCAGCCACCGGATGGG
>CAOOJO010000475.1 GCA_948496895.1 uncultured Acetatifactor sp.
ATGTCGCCGGGGAACCGGGGCGGGTCATAGGTGATGAAGCGGCCATCCGGGGTAAGGGCCTCCGGGGTATAGCGGCGGGTGTGCTCCAGCAGGAGCTTCCAGAGCCGTTCGAAGACGTCCCTGTATTCCAGCGCGGCGGAAAGGTCATGCCGCTCCATGGGATCCCTTTCCAGGTCGAACAGCAGCGCATGGCCGCCTGTGGCGGAGTAGACCAGCTTCATCCTCCGCTCCATGACGCAGAAATTCCGGTTCAGGCTGTTCCCGAAGAAGACCCTGTCTTCCGGCAGCCCGGAAACCTCCAGCAGGTTCCTCCCGGAACGTCCCTCCGGACAGCCCTCCCCTGCCATGGCCAGAATCGTGGGGTAGATGTCCGCCAGCGTCACAGGGCGGTCGATCCGGATATTGCGGGCCAGGCCCCTGCCCTGAGGCAGCCCCATTCTCTGGGGCGGCATGATCAGAAGCGGCACATGGGCGCTGCCCTCGAAGAAGAGGTTCTTCTGGGACATGTGGTGGTCTCCCAGCATCTCCCCGTGGTCTGAGGTGAAGATGACCCAGGTGTTCCGGAACAGGTCGTTCTCCCGCAGGGCCCCGAAGATGCGCCCCAGCTGGTAGTCCACCTGGGTGATGCAGGCGTAGTAGGCCCGGCGGCTGGCCTGCTTCTGTTCGGGGCCTAACAGGTGCATGTTGGTATTCTCGTAAGCTCCCGCCAGGAAGCCCTGGGGGGTGGATTCCACGGTTTCCGACCAATCCCCGGTCACAGGCTCCGGCAGGGGGATGCCGTCATAGATCTCCCAGAAGCTCCGGCAGGGGTCGAAGGGGGGATGGGGCTTGGTGAAGCTGGCCCACAGGAAGAAGGGCCGGGTGGTGTCCCTGGTCTCCAGGAAATCGATGGCTTCATCGGCTATCCAGGTGGTGATGCTGTCCTTCTCCTCCACGGTGGAGAGCACGGGCTCCATCTCGCACTCCCCGATGCCGTGGATTTTGGGGCGGGCCTGGGGCTGCTTTCTGTCATATTCCCGCATGTAGTCCAGGGGCAGCTTCATGTGCTCGAAGCCGTAGTGGGCCCTGGCGGGGTCGAAATGCATCTTCCCCTTGGCGCAGGTCTGGTAGCCCGAGTCGGTCAGCACGGCGGGCAGGGTGGTACGGTTTTCCGTACATTTCTGCATGAAGGCCGCGTGGGAGCCGTTGGAGGTCACGCCGCTCTCGTAGCCCTCCATGCCGGTCATGATCGTAGTGCGGGAGGGCACGCAGATGGGGCATCCGGCGTAGCACGAGGTGTAGCTGGCGCCCATGGCGGCCATGTAGTTCAGATGGGGCGTGAAGATGCTTTGGTTCCCCCAGGCATTCACGGTGTCGAAGCGCTGCTGGTCGGTGGTAATCAGCAGGATGTTGTCCTTTGGCATGATGGTCTCCTTTTCGGTATCCTGTATTGGGTGCTTTTATATCATCAGTTTAACAGGATCCCGGGGGAAAATCCATAGGAACCTACTCACAGTTATGAGAACTGTAAAGAATACAGCGTATGAAAAGTCAGAGAGACCAGCCGGGCAGTCGGCTGGTCTCTCCGTTATCATTTCTCACATTATTCTGTGGAAGAGTCGGCCGACTCTCCCCGGCGGCTGCAGTAGATCTGTATGGCCCTGTCTGCAAATTCTGCAGTCCCTTTGCCTCCAGCCGCATCGATATTCTCCGTAAAATCCCCGCCGGCGGCGTACATCCTCCCAAGCCCGGAAAGGATATCCTCCGTGCACTTGTAATAGTGCTCGGTGATGAATGCCTGCAGCTTCCCCGCGAGGGCCTGGGCCTCCCCGGATGCCGGATCCGTGTCCTTTATCCTACCGAACTCTGCGAATATCCCCATCATCTCTGCGCCCAAGTTCCTCTCCTCCTCGGAAGTCCTGTCCTTTGCTTTCTCTTTGAACTCTTTATATGCGGCGGTGTCTCCCCAGGACGCTTTGGCCTGTGCCGCATATTCCTCCATCCTGCTGGTGTCAAATGCTGAAAAATCCATGGTATTTCCTCCTGTCTCCTTTATTCCACGGGCCAGCTCGATCAGGTTCTCCAGATGCTCCTTCTTCAATGTCAGCAGGGCTATCTGCTGCTCCAGCGCCCTGTCCCTGTCATAATCCGGGCTCTCCATGATCTTCCTGATCTCCTTCAGCGGAAACTCCAGTTCCCGGAACAGCAAAATCTGCTGCAGGCGCTCCAAATCTGTATCGTCATACAGACGGTATCCCGCATCGGTGTATCCTGCCGGACGCAGAAGCCCGATTTTGTCATAATACTGCAGAGTGCGTATACTCACTCCGGCCAACCCGCTCACTTCATGTACTGTCCTCATCGGCTTTTCCTCCCGTGTGATATCACTATAAACTATAACGCTGCGTCATAGTCAACCCCTTTTTTTATAAATTTCTGCAGGATTTCTACAGAAAGCTTTGTCCGGGGATTTTCTATTGCTTTTCTCTCTTAAAAAATGTATACTTAAGCCAAAGCAAAGGTAGTGTCAAGTAGGCTATGAAAAACCGAGCCGAAAAAAATAGGCTCAAACGA
>CAOOJO010000476.1 GCA_948496895.1 uncultured Acetatifactor sp.
CCATCTGCTCAAATTCCCTGGTCCGGAAAGTAAAGTTGCCCGGCGTAATCTCATTGCGGAAAGACTTCCCAATCTGGCCGATGCCAAAAGGAATCTTCTTGCGGGAGGTACGCTGCACATTTTTGAAGTTGACAAAAATCCCCTGCGCCGTCTCTGGCCTTAAGTAAACCGTATTCTTGGCATCCTCTGTCACGCCCTGGAAGGTCTTGAACATCAGGTTGAACTGACGGATATCGGTGAAATTATGCTTGCCGCAGCTGGGGCAGGGGATATTGTGCTCCTCCACGAAGGCCTTCATCTGCTCCTGGCTCCAGGAGTCCACGCTCTCCGTGAGCTCGATGCCCTGCTCCCCGCAGAAGTCCTCGATCAGCTTATCCGCCCGGAAGCGCTCATGGCATTCCCTGCAGTCCATCAGGGGATCCGAGAAGCCGCCCAGATGGCCGCTGGCCACCCAGGTCTGGGGGTTCATGAGGATGGCGCAGTCCACGCCCACGTTGTAAGGGTTCTCCTGCACGAATTTCTGCCACCAGGCCCTCTTTACGTTATTCTTCAGCTCCACGCCCAGGTTGCCGTAGTCCCAGGTGTTGGCCAGGCCGCCGTAGATCTCGGAGCCCGGGTAGATGAAGCCTCTGGCCTTGGCCAGGGCTACGATTTTGTCCATTGTCTTTTCCATGTCGAACCATACCTTTCTGTTTTCTGTATAAGCCGTTCTTTTGAACCGGCGATACTATTCTAACGATACAAAATGCACACAGCCCCTTCTACGCCTGAGGTGTCGATGCTACCGTCCGAATTCACCGAGGCGCCCGGGGTAATATGGGTCACCTTCCCGGGGCAATAGATGTTCGCCTTGATGTCCGTGATGACTACCTTTTCGTCAGCATCCTGTCCCAGCTGCTCCTCCGAGTAGGGCGCGCCGTCCTTTACGCTCTCAAGGGTCATTCCCGCTGTGCGCCCCGCCAGGGCCGCCTCCGATGCCGTCCCGAAGAACAGCTCCTCCTCCAGGAAGGCGGACGCGCTCTCCCAGCCGTCGAACCGATATGCCACTACCACCTTTCCGCTGCCGCCCTCTAGGGCCTCCACCTTGTCCACCGTCACAGCGGAAGCTTTCCCGCTGTCGCTGTTGAACTGGGCTGCCTCCTGGGTAGCCATGGTCTGGAGCTCCGAGAGCACATAGTCGGCTTTATCGAACAGTCCCACCTGCCATACGGTGACCTCTCCCTCCTTGCTGACAGCCACGGAAGGGGTGTCCACGATCTCCGGCACCTTCGCCTCCCCACAGCCTGACAGGAACGCGACGCACAGGCAGAGGGCTGCCATAAGTCTTCCATATTTTCTCATCATCCGCACTAAGCCTCAATCTTTCCTCTATATTTTCCCTCATTGGCCTTCGGGCTTACCCATGCCACGGAAAGCCATAAGTCATTGTACCAAAAACAATTCGTTTTTTCAACAGAGAGTTTGCAGAACTTCAAGGCTTTTGAAGGGATGTCCCGCAAACCGCTTCATGTACCGGCCCGCCACGGCCCGGAGCTGGCCCAGGACGGTGTCCGTCACCCGAAAGGTATAGAGCTTCTCCAGGGGGCTGGAGATTATGTAGCGCAGCGCGTACAGCGTGGAGTCCTCCGGAATCTCCTCCCCCAGTATTTCCGCCAGGGCTTCCTTCGTAAACTCTCCGGGGAACTCGCCGTTAACGGCCATGGCCCTGCACTCGAAGACGCAGCGCACCAGGGGATTGGGCAGGGCCGCGGCGCAGAGAGCCCGCAGGGACTGATAGAGGAGCTTCATCATCTCCCGCTCGTCATTGCCCTCCCTGGTACAGTAATCCGTCACCTCGGCAAAGTACATACCGTAGCAGGCGCCGATGTAATCCGTCCGAAGCTCCTCGAAATAATTCCTGATATCCGCCTCGGCCAGCGTGTAGGCGCTCCTGCCCTCATAGAGCTTGAAGCTGCCAAAGGAAAAGGGATTGGTGGCCGCCGCCAGACGGTTGCCCGGTTTCCTGGCTCCTCTGGCAAAGGCTGCCACCTTCCCCTTCTCCTTAGTCAAAAGGCTGATACGCCTGTCGTATTCCCCCACCGGGCTCTGCTTCAGTATAATTCCCGTCACCCATATGTTGTCCTGCATGATTGCCCTTTTTGGTCTGTTCCTGCCTTGCGCTTGACACGAAGGACAGATAGTCCTCCACTTTCCCGCTGCTCGCGAACTGCTTCCAGTATCTTTCTTCCATTCCTGCATCCTCCTGCGTACCAAGATTCCATCCCCTGTACTTTTAGAGTCTGCATTTTTGCTTTTTATATTCGCTTTTTATTTGCCAGGTCTTTCTAGCTGTTTTCGGAAATGTCCTTCCTGTTGTAGCCGAAATTCCGCAGCATATGATCGCTGTCCCGCCAGTCCTTGCGCACTTTTACGAAGATTTTCAGATTCACCTGCATCTCCAGCATCTCCTCGATCTCCTGCCTGGCCTCGCTGCCGATCTTCTTAAGCATGGAGCCGCCCTTGCCGATGATGATGCCCTTGTGGGAATCCTTCTCGCAGACGATGGCAGCGT
>CAOOJO010000477.1 GCA_948496895.1 uncultured Acetatifactor sp.
CTCCCTCTCGAACAGGGCCAGCGTGTCCTGGACATGCACCGCCAGGATATCCTTTCCCGTGGGGGACAGGTCCTTCAGAAGCTCCAGCAGCATCCTTCCCCGCAGGGCCTTATGGAAGCCCAGGAAGGCTTCTACGTCCACCAGATACCGCCCCGCCCCGCCCACTGTCGAAACGGCGCACTCAGGCAGGGCATCCGCCCCCATCCCTGTGGACTCTCCGGCCACTGTGGAGCCGTCCTCCGAACCCGTGCTCTCAGTGCACAGCTTGCCCCCATCCCACACCGCGCACCGCCTCAGGGCCTCCCGGGTCTGCTGCCGCAGATACTCTTCCGCCTCCCGCAGCAGCCCTGCCGTCCGCAGCATATGCCCCACGGCCCCCGGGGACACCTCCTGCCCCGCATAGGGCAGGATATGGTGGCGGATGCGGTTCCTGCAGTAATCGTCCCCCTCGTTGGTAGCGTCCCTGCGCCAGGCGATCCCCCGCTCCCGCAGATACGCCTCCACCTCCCGCCGCTCCAGGCACAGGATAGGCCGCAGGATCCACAGCCCGCCCTCCTCCCGGCGCAGGGGCGGGATGCCGCTGACGCCTGACAGGCCGCTGCCCCGGAACAGATGGAACAGCATGGTCTCCGCGTTGTCGTCGCTGTTGTGGGCCACTGCCACCCTGGATGCGCCCGTCTGCTCCGCGGCCTCCCGAAAAGCCCTGTAACGGACCCGTCTGCCCGCGTCCTCCTCCGAGCAGTTTTCCTCCAGAGCCACCCTGCGCACGTTGACCTCTGTCAGGAAGAAGGGGATGCCCTCCCGCCTGCACAGCTCCTCCACATATCCGGCATCCTCCCCCGCCTCCCGGCGCAGCCCGTGGTTCACATGGGCCACCGCCAGCTCCAGCCCCATCCGCTGTCGCCAGGCCAGCAGCAATGCCAGCATGCAGACGGAATCCGCGCCGCCGGACACCCCGGCCACGACCCTGTCCCCGGCCGCGAGCATGCCCTGCTCCTCTATATAGGCAAATACCTTTTTTTCTGTCTCTTCCCTGATTCCCATGCATCAAATCTTATCCCAAAACAGGGAAAAAGTCAAATATTCCCGGAAAAAATCAGGCCTCCCATATACCGATCACCCCTATGGTCATGTCGTCCCGAATCCGTCCCCCGCTGGCGCAGAGGGCGAACCTGAGAAGACGCTCCGCGATCTCCCCGGGACTACAGTCCTGTATTCCCGCAATGACGCTGCCGCAGGCATCCTCATATTCCTCCCCGAAAGCGTCCAGCACCCCGTCGGTCACCATGATCAGATAGTCCCCGTCCCTAAGCCTCCTCTCCACCGGCAGGATCTCCATCTGGCCGAAGATGCCCAGGGGGAGGTTCCCCATGGCCACCCGCTCCACCTCCTGATTCCGCTTTAAGAAAGTGGCCGCGCCACCCACCTTCCGCAGCTGGCAGCTGCCGTCATACAGGTCGATGTCGCAGATGTCCAGAGTGGGGTGGTTGATGTCCTCCCCCGCGGCGAACAGGGCCGTATTGACCATGTTGATGGCGGTATCGATGTCATATCCGGCCTCCAGCATCTTCTCCATCAGATCCAGCACCCGCTCACTGTCCTTCCCGGCCCTCTCTCCGGATCCCGTGCCGTCCGAGAGCATCACCGTCACCCTGCCCCTCTGGGACTCCACCACAGCGTAGTTGTCGCCGGAGACGGTTTCGTCTTCTTTCGTGGCCCTGGCGAATCCCGTCAGCGCCAGGAATCCCGCTTCCTCCTCCAGGATGAAGCTCTGGGGATCCGGCTCCACCACATAGGGGGTGTTGGTGGCGGGCATGAGCCTTCTGTCCAACAGCACAGAAATCATATCCGCCGCGTCCTCCGTGGACACCTTCTCTCCCCTCTGGGTCCTCATGGTCAGCACCACGGCCTGCCTGCCGTCCTCCCTGGGCAGGTAATGGGGGCTCTCCACCTGTATCCCCTCCTCCGCCAGGGCCTGGGTCAGCAGCCGCTTCTTCCTGCCCTCCATAGGATGGAAGCTCAGCACCTCACAGGCCGCCTCCGTCATGATCTTCGCCATTTCCTCCAGATGTCCGCTGATGATCTGCCTGCTCTCCCAGAGCCTGCGCTGTGCCAGGACCGTCTCCCGGTCATTTGTCTCCGGCACGAATTCCCGGTCATAGCTCCTGGCCAACTCATGGAAGCTGTCCGCATAGCCCAGGAGCCTGCGCCTGCACAGATCCGATACCTGCGCCGTCTGCAGCTCCTTTTCCTCCCTTTTCCTCCGCATCATGCCATATCCACACCTTTCCGCTGCCAGCCCGGGCTCCCTGGAGCCCTACAGCAGTAGTTATTATAAAGACCCCATCCACCTTTTTTTGTCAAAAATGCGGATCCTCCCCCTTAAAGTTTTGCGACAAAAAAAGCGGGAGGCCATTCCCCCGCTCATTGTCCCGCTTCCTTTTCCTATTTAACCTGTTTAAAAAGAATCTCATCCTCATACACAAGGCCGAGCTTCTCTCTGGCCACATCCTCGATATAGCCCTTGGTCTGCACCTCCTTGCCC
>CAOOJO010000478.1 GCA_948496895.1 uncultured Acetatifactor sp.
TCCAGGAATTATATCGAAAAGGGCCTGGCCATTCTGGGGGAGGAGTATGTGGAGATGGTGCGCACCGCCTACCGGGAGCGCTGGGTGGACTTCGCCCAGAACGCGGGGAAGTCCACCGGCGGCTTCTGCGCCAGCCCCTACGGGAAGAATTCCTTCATACTGCTCTCCTGGAACAACCGCATGGCGGACGTGTTCACTCTGGCCCATGAGCTGGGGCACGCGGGGCATTTCAAGGCCTGCAACAGCGCCCAGTCCATCTTCGACACCAATGTGTCCACCTATTTCGTGGAGGCCCCTTCCACCATGAACGAGCTGCTGATGGCCCATTACCTGCTGAAGACCAATCCCAATCCGCGGTTCCGCCGCTGGGTGCTGTCCTGCATGATTGGGAATACTTATTATCACAATTTCGTCACTCATTTGATGGAGGCGGCCTACCAGAGGGAGGTGTACAGGATCGTGGACGCGGGCGGCAGCGTGAACGCGGAGGTGCTGAACCGCCTGATGAAGGAGACGCTGGAGAAGTTCTGGGGACAGGACGTGGAAATCTCGGATGACGCGGCCCGCACCTGGATGCGCCAGCCCCATTATTACATGGGCTTATACTCCTATACCTACAGCGCGGGTCTTACCGTAGCTACGCAGGCCTGCAAACGGATTGAAGCGGAAGGAGCGCCCGCCGTGGAGGACTGGAAGAAGGTGCTGACCGCTGGAAGCACCTTGGACCCCGTGGGCCTGGCGAAGCTGGCCGGAATCGACATCACTACGGACGGGCCGCTGCTAGATACCATTGATTATATTGGCGGAATCATCGAGGAAATCGAACGGCTCACCGATGAGCTGGAACCGGCAGAATGACAGGGCTGACAGTCCGGAAGTCCGGCTGAAAAGATAGGATACAATGAAAACTGGCAAGCAGTAAATACCCCACGGTAAGCCGCCTGTATGAAATTCCATACAGAAAGCTCTCCGTGGGGTATTGATATTTTTATTTTCCGCAGGCTATGTCTCCTGCCATAGAATCCCGCCAGCGGAAATGCCCGCATGGACGGCATGCCCGGAACCGGCCTCAGTTCTCCGGCTCCGCGCTCCACTCAATCAGGACGCTCTCATATTCTCCCGGCACGCGTCCCAGCGTCAGGCCGCTGTTCATCCAGGTGCGCCCGCTGTGGACATGCCCGTTTTCAGAACAGCGATAACGCCTCTCCGGATCCAGCCCTTTCACCACAGTGTGCACCGGTAGCGGGTTCCCCTCCGCCGAGGTCATCACCAACGTCTCCAGGGCATAATCCCTGGCATGGTCTACGAACTCCCACGCGCAGAACCGTCCACCCGGAGGCTGCAGCCGGTAATACTCTCCCTCCCTAATCAGGGCATTGTACCGGTGGAAATCCGCAATCTGCCCTCTCATCAGCTCCTTCTCTTCCTCCGTTGCTCTGCTTAAGTCCAACTCATAGCCAAAGCTCCCCGCCAGGGCCACATGTCCCCTTGTGGAAAGGGATACGGTACGACCCGTCTGGTGGTTCGGCACAGCGGATACATGGGAACCCATGGCGCACACCGGATAGAAGAAGGAAGTGCCGTACTGAATCCTGAGCCTGTTCACAGCATCCGTATTGTCGCTGCACCAAATCTGGGGAGAATAATACAGCATTCCGGCATCGAACCGTCCGCCTCCTCCGCTGCAGCTCTCCAGCAGCAGCCCGGGGAACTCCGCCAGCAACCGTTCCAAAAGGTCATATATCCCCAGCATAATCCGGTGGGCCGCCTCTCCCATACGGTTTTTCCCAAGGGCATTGCTGTACACATCACAAAGGCTCCTGTTCATGTCCCATTTCACATAATCTACGGAAGCGTCCCTCAGAAGCTTAGATAGAGCCCTGAACAGATAGTCCCTCACATCCCGGCGGCTCACATCCAGCACCAGCTGGTTCCTAGCCCGGTTTGGCTCCCTTCCGGGAATCCGCACAGCCCATTCCGGATGCTTTCTGTACAGATCGCTGTCCTCGGAAATCATCTCCGGCTCCACCCAGAGGCCGAACTTCATCCCCATATCATGAATCCTGCCGCTAAGCTGCGCCAGCGTGCCGCCCAGCTTCTCCTCGTTTACATACCAGTCCCCCAGGCCGCTGTTGTCGTCATCCCGTCTGCCGAACCAGCCGTCGTCCAGCACCAGCATCTCTATCCCCAAATCGGCGGCCTGCCTGGCAATCTGGAGAATCTTCTCCCCATTGAAATCAAAATAAGTGGCCTCCCAGTTGTTGATCAGCACCGGCCTCTTTTCGTGCTGATAGGCTCCCCTGCACATGTGGTTTCGCAGAATGGCATGGTACTGGTGGGAAAGCTTCGCAAAGCCACAGTCAGAATAGCTTAAGATTACCTGCGGCGCGTCAAAAGCCTGGCCGTCTTTGAGCCGGAAGGAAAACCTCTGGGGATGGATGCCCATCAGCACCCTTGTCTGGCCCCTCTGATCCGACTGGGCGCAGGCCAGGAAATCGCTGCTGTAGGCCAGGCACAGGCCATAGCAATCCCCAT
>CAOOJO010000479.1 GCA_948496895.1 uncultured Acetatifactor sp.
ACCGCCAGCTATGACTATATCCGCAAATTGAATCTCTATGCGGATGCCGGGGTAAGGGAGTATTGGATTGTAGACCCTGTGCAGAAATCTGTCCATGTGTATTTTCTGGAACAGGAGAGCTTCAAAGTCATATCCTATACTTTCCAGGACAGCGTAAAGGTCAACATCTATGAGGATTTGTGGATCGATTTCAAGGAATTCGCGGAATAAGGGACGCTCACCCGCTCTGCCGGATGACCACTGTCACCCGCAGCCCCTCCTCTCCGTTCTCCACCAGCAGCTCCCCACCCATCTCCCGCATGAAATAATCGGAGATATACAGGCCCAGCCCCGCGCCCTCCCGGTTCCCGGCATTGCTGCCACGCCTGAATTTCTCCTTTATCAGGGGCAGCTCCTCCTCGTCCACGCCTCCGCCGCAGTCCTCAATGCAGACGGCAAGGCACTGGCTTTCCCGCTGCATGGTCACATGGATTTTCCCGCCCCAAGGGGAAGCCTGTGTGGACTGTCCCTGGAATCCCCCTTCTCCCTGACATGCGTCCCTTCCATATTTATAGGCATTGGCGAAGATATTGTCGAACACCTGCTGGAGGCGGAGCCTGTCCCCATGCAGCAGGCACTCGGGAATGGGCGGTATCTGTGCCCAGCCGAAATAATCCGCGCTCTTAAGCATCGCCGCCAGCTCCCCGCTCTCCATGTCCACAGGGTTCACGGCGAGCTGCTCCAGCTCCTCCAGCGTAGCCGTGAAGAGATTGTTCACCAGCGTGTCTATCTGGTCTGCCTTGTGGATGATCTGGCCGTAGTTCTCCCTGATCCTGCCGCTCTGCGCCAGGGCCGCCCCCACCTCGGAGGCCGCCTTGATGCTGGCCACCGGCGTCCTGATGTCGTGGGAGAGCTTGGCCACCAGCTCTTTTTTCTCGGCATTGGCTTTCGCCTCGGCCAGCCTGGCCTTCTTCAGCTCCTCCCGCATGATGTCGAAGCTCTCCGTAAAGGCTCCGAACAGGTTCCCCCTGTCCATCTCCAGGGGGATGTCCAGATTGCCCCCAGCCACCCTGCGGGCGAAATCCTTTAGCTGCCGGAATGGCCTGATCACAGCGCGGTCCAGATACATCCCATACGCTATGCAGATGACCCACTGCGCCAGCATCACGGCCAGGACAGCCAGAAGCATGGCGCGTTTTCCGGATTCCAGGATTTCGGCGCTGTCATTGAATACAATGAGCTTTCCCACCACGAGGCCTGCGTGTTCTATGTCCAGAATCGTGTCCCTGTGGGCGACTGCCCTGTTGACGCTTTCGCTTAAGCCCGTATCTGTCCGGAACAGAACTTCTCCTGTCCCGTCCAGCACCACATAGTTCAGCCCTGTCCGCCTCTCATGGCTCTCCAGTCTGCCCCATCCGGACTCCACGGACTGCAGCACCTCGTTCACCGCCACCGCGTCCTGGGCGCTGTCCGCGTCCCACAGCGCGAAGCCTAGGAGCAGAACCGCCTCCACTGCAAGGGCAGTTATCTGAGCGATTATAAAATAACGTTTTTTCATTTTCCCTCTTCCTGAGATGCCCCATGTGGCGGCAGCGTCATCTTAACAGCGCCGATCCATGCGTCAACCCTTCTGCGACGATCCGCAGAACCGATACCCCTCCCCCCAGACCGTGAGGATGTGCTCCGGATTCCCGGGGTCTGGCTCAATGGCCTCCCGCAGCTTCCTGATATGGACGTTGAGCGTGCCGTCCCCGGTGAATCTGTCCTCCCAGACCTTCTCGAACAGCTCCTGCTTCGCCACCACCCTGTCCTCATTCTGCACCAGATAGGACAGCAGCCGAAACTCCAGGGCTGTGAGCTTCACAGGCTTTCCCTCCACCAGCAGCTTCCTGGCCCCGAAATCGATTTCCAGCCTGCCGCAGCGGTATCCCTGCTTTTCCCGGTCGGAGCCCTCCTCCTGTCTGCCGTAGCGCTTCAGCACCGCCTGCACCTTGGCCAGCAGCACGCCCAGGGAGTAGGGCTTCTGGATATAATCGTCCCCGCCGATGTGCAGCGCCATGATTTTGTCGTCATCGCTGCTGCGGGCGGAAATGAAGAGGATTGGAATCTCCGTCCTCTCCCGCAGCTGTCTGCACAGCGCAAAGCCGCTGCCGTCCTTCAGGTTGATGTCCAGCAGCAGAAGCTTTGCCGTATCGGTCTCAAAGAATCTGCGGCAGTCACCTGCGCTGTACGCCACTGCGGTGCTGACGCCGAACAGGTTGAAATACTCCGCGGTGCTGTCCGCAAGCAGCTTCTCATCGTCTATGATCAGGCAGTCATATCCCATCATGTCCCTCCCCGTCCCTCATTTCCTCCTGCCGGGCGCCATTCCGTCTGCCGTCCAAAATGTCTCCGGACGCTGTCACAGGGCCAGACAATGCCGCACCAGCTCCCCGATTGCCTCGGCCATCCGGAAGAACCCCGCATCGTTGGGGTGGCATCCGTCCACCGTACAGTCATACCGCCTGTCTCCCGCAAAAAGGTGGAAGCCGTCCA
>CAOOJO010000480.1 GCA_948496895.1 uncultured Acetatifactor sp.
ATATGCATGGGAAGCAGATAAGAAGCCTGCAAGTCCGAAGCTGCCTGCACGGCTACTCTTTGGTGAGCAGTGTGGACGAGGGATATGCGGAAAACTACGAGAACAGCATGAAAGCATGGATCAAATATCCCAATAAGGGACAGATATGGGGATGCGACGCGTTCAGCCTGATCAGCAGCGAGGACATGAGCACCATCACGGATCTCCACACCAAGGTCCTGAACTACCTGGAGCAGCACACCTACGAATTCATCAAGGGCATCACCGACATCGACAGCGACGAGGACTGGGGCAACTGGTGCACCATGCTGCAGAAGTACAATTACCAGAAGGCCACCGACATCCTGCAGCCCTATATTGACAGGAATCCGTTCATCGGGTAGAAGCTTAAGCTAGGAGAGGAGAATAGGAGAATGGCAAGAGAAGAGAATAAATTCAAACCGCCAAAGCTATCCTGGAAGCAGGACGCCAGGCGGAACTGGCCCGTGTACGCCATGTACCTCCCGGCTTTCATCATAACAGTGGTCTTAAGCTATATCCCCATGTTCGGCATCATCATGGCCTTTGAGGACTATGAGGTGCGCAAGGGGTTCTTCGGAAGCAAGTGGGTGGGCCTGCAGCACTTCCAGACCCTGTTCACCGGGGAGGAGTTCCTGGGGGCATTGCGTAATACCGTCTGCATCATGGTGATAAAATGTACCCTGGGCTTCGTGGCCCCCATCCTTTTCGCCTTTTTCCTGAGCATGCTGAAGAGCAAGCGGTACAAGAGGACGGTGCAGACCTGCTCCTATCTGCCCAACTTCGTGGCGGCAGTGGTGGTGACCTCATTGCTGACGGAATTTTTGGCCAAGGACGGCCCTCTGACCATGCTGCTCACAAAGCTTGGGGCGGAGAACCAGAACTGGCTGGCTAATGACAAGATTCCGGTATTCTGGCTCATCTATGTGCTGATGGGCATCTGGCAGGGCATGGGCTGGGGCTCCATCATGTACGTGGCCTCCATCGCCACGGTCAGCGGCGATCTCCACGAGGCGGCGGCCATCGACGGCGCCACTAGGCTCCAGAGGATGACCAGGATTACCCTGCCCTGCATCATGCCCATGATCGTCATGATGTTCGTGCTGAACGTGGGACTGAGCTTTTCCACCGGGTATGACAGCATATTGCTTTTGTATATGCCCTCCACCTACAACGTGGCGGACACGGTCTACACCTACACCTACCGCATGGCCTTCGGCGGAGGCGGCAACAACTACGGCCTGTCGGCGGCATCAGGGCTGTTCCAGTCCATCGTGGCCACAGTGCTGCTGGTGGGCTCCAATGCGCTGAGCAGGAGATTCGGTGACGGGAATTCGTTATTCTAGAAAAGGAGGAGAAAGACATGGGCCTGATAAAGAAAAAGAACGATGTGAATGATGACAACAGAGTCTCCTCCATGGTGGAGCATCCGGGCCTGGGAGACCGGGCGGTGGACGTGGTCGTCATATTGGTATGCGCTTTGGTGGCTTTCTGCAGCCTGGTGCCCATGTGGCATGTGCTGATGAGCTCCCTGTCGGACGGAAAGACCCTGCTTGCCAGCTCCGGCGTGGCATGGCTGCCCGCGGGCGGCTTCACCCTGGACGGCTACAGGCATATCTTCGGGGACAGCTCCATCCTCACCGGCTACGCCAATACCCTGCTGTACACGGTGGCCTCCACGGCCCTGGGATTCTTCCTGGCGGTGATGTCAGGCTATGCCATGAGCCGTGACACGAAGCTGAAAGGATTCATGATCATGGCGATGATGCTCCCCATGCTCTTCGGCGGCGGCATGGTGCCCACCTACATGGTCATCCGCAAACTTGGCTGGGTGGGGACCAGGTGGGCCCTGATCGTCCCGGGCTGCACCAACACCATGTTCATGGTGATGATGATGAACGCTTTCAACGCGGTGCCGAAGGAGATGTATGAGGCGGCCCGCATCGACGGCGCGGGGCATTTCCGCACCATGAGCCAGATCATGCTGCCCCAGGCCATGAACTTAGGCTCCGTCATCATTTTAAACAGCGTGGTAGGGCAGTGGAACTCCTGGCTCCAGGCCTCCATCTACGTGCCCAACAAGCGCAACCTCTGGCCCCTGCAGCTGTTCATCCGGGAGATTACGGCCAACAACGAGAACTTCCTCCAGACCTCCAACCCGGACTACAGCAGATACCTGATCCGGTACGCGGTCATCGTGGCCGCCACCCTGCCCATCATCGTGCTGTTCCCTTTCTTCCAGGATAAGCTGGAGAAGGGGGTCATCGCAGGGGGCGTGAAAGGGTGATTTAGAGATTTGGGCGAAGAAATTTTTGACGGGGTAGGCTTATGGCCGCCCCGTTATTTTGTCTATAAAATCTTGCGCCGAATAGAAAACTACTGTAAAATGTAGAACAAGAGAACCCACGAGGAGCGAGGAGCCATGAAGAAGAGTATCTCGGCCAGGCTGGGCGGCATGCTGATCAGCACTTTCCTGCCCCTGAACCTGCTGGCG
>CAOOJO010000481.1 GCA_948496895.1 uncultured Acetatifactor sp.
CCACAGTCTCAAACTGGCAGCCTCCCATGTCAATCTCCAGCTTCCGGATATTCTCTCCGGGACAGAATCTTGCCACATCTCCGCTGAACACGTGTTTGTCATGGGAAAATTCCACTTCATGGTCATCGCCATACTGTCCGGCATCAGAGCCGTAATCCACCCTCTCATCCGTCATGCTACCCACGGCCTCTTCCACACCACTGCTGTCCACAATGTCGGCCTCGTCAAGGGAATCGAAGTCCAGGCCCATCATGCGCAGTATCCCGCCCCCATATCTGCCGAAGCCGTACCTGCCCCAGCTCCTGGCGATGTCCGAATCTATCCGGACCTTTCCTCCGGTGGCCTGCTCCACCGCCCGGGCAACGGCATAGTCCCCTGCCATCCTGCCGCCCACCATGGCGCACGCCATTCCTATCACCCCAAATATCAGCGCTGTGATCGCACAGCCTTTCATGAATCTCTTCATTCTTATGCCCAATCCTTTCTGCCGCGGCCTGTTACGGCTCCTTTGCCCTGTGCCAGCCGCATGCCATCGGCGAAGCCTAAACTGCCGCGAATCCTCCCTATCTGCCCGCCAGCGCCATGCATTTGCGCTTCACAAAGCCGAACAGGGCAAAAATCCCCCGGAAAATGGCGGGAGTGGCGATTCCGGCCATGGCCACGGTCAGCATCAGCAGCAGAATGCCGAAGCACCCCACCAATAGCCCTGCCCCCACCAGGGCTATCCCCACCCAGGGATTGATGAACAGGCAGATGACGCCCACCACCGCCAGCACCAGGAAGACAAGCAGCAGACACACCGTGGCCACGCCCAGACCCAGTATGGTCCCGAACCACCCCAACAGCAATCCCAGGATTCCCATGAAGACGCCGCTGTAGACAGGGAATCCGAACACCAGTACGGTCACGAGCAGGGCGATGGCCCATGCGGGAGTGCTGTCCTTCTTCTCCTTCTCGGGCTTCTCCCCGAACCACCCTGCCGTGTCATGGCTCCATCGGTAGGCGTCCTCGTCCACCGGGCCGCCCTCAGCGCTTCTCCCATATCCCTCGAATGGATTCCAGCCCGTCCCGGCGGATTCTGTCCGGGTTCCGGTTCCGCTGCCTCTTTGACCTTCCCGGCCCGCTCCGGCATCCCGGGCGTCCTCCCCGGCGAAAGCGCCCTCCCGGCCTGGCGCGGAATTTCCGCCGCCATAGCCGGGGGCGGCCCGTCCGGCATCCGGTTCCCCGCCGGGGTCGCTCTGGCCGTACTCCATCAGCGCCCGGTCGGAGGCCTTGGCCTTGCCCATGGGCTTCTTCCCGTAGCCGCTGTCCAAAAGGTCGCGCCTGATGTTCTCCGCCACCCGGGCCGGGTTGCCAAGGGCCTCGATGACCTCCTGCTCGTTCTCCGCCCCGGCATCGTCGAAGTAATCGTTGTAATACTGGATTGCCTCCTCCCGCTCCGTGGGAGCGATGCTGGTGAGCAGGCTCTCAAGTTGGTTCATAAACTCCGCTCTGTTCATAGTCCTATCCTTCCCTCAAATAATCCCGTGATTTTGTCAGCGTATCTTCGCCATTCGCTCTCATATAGCTGTAGCTGCGCCCAGCCTCTGCTGGTTACCTTATAATAGCGCCTGTTCCTGCCGGCGCATTCCATGTCGTAGATTTCCAGGCATTCATCCTTCTGCAGTCTGCGCAGCACAGGATAAAGCGTGGATTCCGACAGCTCGATAACCTGCCGGACCTCCTGGGTAATCTTGTACCCGTAGGTCCCTTCCGGCTCCTTGGACACAACGGCCAGCACAATGGCATCCAATAGCGCTGCGCCTGTGTTAAATACCATCCGATTCGCTCCTTACCTTTATGGGACATGGCAGTTGGAATCCCGCCCCACGCCCCGGCCATGGTTTTCCATGGCACGACATTTTTATAGAAGACCTTGCGCCTATGTAACACTATATCGTCATACAATATTATATGCCGTATAATATTGGCTGATGTCTATACTATACGCCATATAATATCATATGTCAACATCATTTTTAAGAATTTTGGGAATCTTCGGAGAATCTTCAGCAATTCTTCAGCGAATCGCCATTGACCGGTTCGGTTCTGTTTTTGGGCCTTTTCGAGGCCTTTCTGTGGATAACTTGAACCGAATGTCATTTTCTGGAAGTTATCCTCCCGAAAAATCCACAAAATCCACAGAGTTATCCACATTTACACATCTGTCATTTTTTCTGTCGCCTCTTGTCATATCCATTTTTCCCCATAGGGGCGATTCCTTTTTTCGTCCACTCCGCCCTGGCCGCCGGAGGCTCCCGGCCTTCACAGCCACTCATCCCAGAAGCGTTCCACCCGTTTCGCCACGCTGTTGACCGTCACGGTCTCGAACTGCTCCCACTCCCTGGGGAACAGCCTGCGGTAGGCGGGCGCAAGGAAGCGCTCGTCCAGCAGGGCCACGATGCCCACATCCTCCATAGTGCGGATGACCCGTCCGGCGGCCTGCAGCACCTTGTTCATGCCCGGATAGCG
>CAOOJO010000482.1 GCA_948496895.1 uncultured Acetatifactor sp.
GCTGGAGGATTTCCATAGAGTCTGGGAGAGCAGCGGGCGGGACGGACAGGCATGGCTCCTGCTCCGTGGCCTCCATGGGCGAGGGCGTGGATGCCACGGACATCAACCTGCCAGAGCGCCAGGACACATTTATCAGAAGAGCGGCGCGGCTGGGAAAGCCCATGGTGGGAATCCATCTGAACGGGAGGCCCATATCCAGCGATGCGGCCGACCGATATCTGGACGCGATCCTGGAGGCTTGGAATCCCTCCAAGATGGGTGCGGAAGCCATAGCGCAGGTGCTGACCGGGGAATACAATCCCGGAGGAAAGCTGCCCGTGTGCGTAGCCAGGAGTGCGGGCCAGATTCCAATTATTATAATCGTCCCAACGGCTCCGCATGGCATCAGGGGGAGAGCATCGGATTCGCGGAGGCAGAAGGAGGCAGAAGTATGGTGGGAACTTCCGTTCGCCTCTTGACAACCCGCCGCCCCCATGGTAGGATAAGAGACAAATCAACATAAGAAAAAGCGATGACGGAAACAAGTAGCATAGGGATCGCAGACAGAGAGAGCGCCGCATGGTGGAAGGCGCTTCTGTGGATTGTATGTGAAAACCATTCCTTAGCTGCGATGCCGAAAGTAGAGGTAAGCATCGCCGTACACCTGCGTTAAAGGTTAGGATTTGATGGAATCTGAAGTGAAAAATTAAGGTGGAACCGTGCGACAGGCACCCTTAAAGGTATGGAATACGTATCTTTAGGGTGCTTTTCTTATGTGGATTTCAAAAATCGATAAGGAATCAAGCGAAACGATTCCTTAGGAAAGGAAGAGACAAAATGAAAATCAAGATGAGAGACGGTTCCATCCAGGAGGCAGGCTTTGAGGAGGAGCTGGGGAGAGACGCGTTCCGGCACACCACGGCCCACATCCTGGCCCAGGCGGTAAAGCGGCTGTACCCGGACACCAGATGCGCCATCGGCCCGGCCATACCGGAGGGATTCTACTATGACTTCGACTTCTCAATCCGCTTCTCGGAGGAGAACTTCCCCGAGGTGGAGGCGGAGATGCGGAAAATCGTAAAGGAAAATCTGCAGATGCGGCAATTCACGGCAGACCGGGAGAGCGCCATACAGGAGATGGAAGAGCGGGGCGAGACATTCAAGGCGGAGATCCTGCGGGATTTGCCGAAAGATGCGGAGATCAGCTTCTACCGCCAGGGCGAATATGTGGAACCGTGCGCCGGCCCTCATGTGGCCTACACCAGCGCGGTCAGGGCGTTCAAGCTGCTGTCCGTGGCGGGGGCCTACTGGCGGGGCGACGAGAGGAATCCCATGCTCACCAGGATCTACGGCACGTCCTTTCCCAGCCAGGAGCTGCTGGAGGAGCATCTGAACCGCCTGGAGGAGGCGAAGAAGAGGGACCACAGGAAACTGGGCAGGGAGCTGGGCTTGTTCGCGCTGTTCCAAGAGGGGCCGGGCTTCCCGTTCTTTCTTCCCAAGGGGCTGATATTGAAGAATCTCCTCATCGACTACTGGAGGCAGCTCCACGCCAGGGAAGGATACCAGGAGATCTCCACGCCCGTCATCCTGAACCGCCGGCTCTGGGAGACCTCCGGGCACTGGGAGCATTACCGGGACAATATGTACACCACGGTAATCGATGGGACGGACTTCTGCGTGAAGCCCATGAGCTGCCCCGGCGGCATGCTGGTCTACCAGATGGAGCCCCGCTCCTACCGCGACCTGCCCCTGCGCTTCAGCGAGCTGGGCCTGATCCACAGGAACGAAAAATCCGGCACCCTCCACGGGCTCATGCGCGTGCGCTGCTGCACCCAGGACGACGCCCACATCTTCATGATGCCGGAGCAGATCCAGGAGGAGATAAAGGGGGTGGCCCGGCTGATAGATGAGGTGTATTCCCGCTTCGGATTCCGGTACCATGTAGAGCTGTCCACCAGGCCGGAAAATTCCATCGGAAGCGACGAGGACTGGGAACTGGCCACGGAGGGCCTGCGCAGGGCCCTGGAGGAGCTGGACCTCCCCTATGCCGTGAACCCGGGAGACGGGGCGTTCTACGGCCCGAAGATCGACTTCCACCTGGAGGACTCCATCGGCAGGACCTGGCAGTGCGGCACAATCCAGCTGGATTTCCAGCTCCCCCAGCGCTTCGGGGCGGAGTACATCGGCGAGGACGGGAAGCCCCACCGCCCCATCATGATACACCGGGTGGTGTTCGGCTCCATCGAGCGGTTCATGGGCATCCTCATAGAGCATTTTGAGGGGAAATTCCCCCTGTGGCTGTCCCCGGTGCAGGTGAAGGTGCTGCCCATTTCGGACAGATATATCGGCTATGCCCGGGAGATCGAAGGCCGCATGAAAAAGGAGGGGCTGCGCTGCGAGACGGACATAAAAGGCGAGAAGATAGGCTGGAAGATCAGGGCGGCTCAAATGGAAAGGATTCCCTATATGCTCATCGTCGGGGAAAAGGAAGCGGAGGCTGGCAGCGTGTCTGTCCGCAGGAGAGGGG
>CAOOJO010000483.1 GCA_948496895.1 uncultured Acetatifactor sp.
ACATAGGGCAGGCGGCCAGTGGTCCGCTGCATAATGTCCAGCAGCTCCTCGGGCGGCACGTCCTGGGTGGCGATGTCCAGGTTCAGCAGGTTCTTGGACACCGATATGCCCACGCTCATCCGCACCCTGCGCCCGATGTTCAGGTTAGTGAAGCGCCTGGTGCACTGCACCTCCCCCAGGGCCAGCAGCGCGTCCACGCCCTTGTCCAGCACCTGGAACATGAGCCCCTCCTCCCCCTGACAGCTCAGCTCCTTCTTTTCTCTGTCCCAATAGGGGAACCACTGCCTGGCCAGGAACAGGGCCTCCTCCTCCCTGGTGCCCTCTCTGAAAGGCTCCAGCGGCCCCTCCCTGTCGCCGAAGTCCACCACCCGGAACTCCTGCTCTCCGTACCTGGCCCCTACCCGGCAGCTCATGTCGTCGTCCTCCGCGTCCAGGTAGAACACGAACCGGGCCTGGGGCGGCAGGAAGGCCGCTATCTCCTCGGCGTTCTCCTCCATGATGTCCACCGCGCCCTCCAGCTGGGGCAGCACGGAGTAATAGAACTGGGGCAGCTTGTTCCTGCCCACCTGGAAGGAAAGCTCTCCCTCATCGCAGAACTGGGCGATGAGGCGGATCTTCTTCAGGAATTCCGGATCCAGCCTGCACAGCCCTGCCTCGCAGATGTAGTAGGCCGTGCCCACCCCGTAGTAAAGCTGGGGCATGCGGCAGTTCACCGTGATGCCGTGGAACTCCCTGGGCCGCCCCAGGTCGTTCTTGCGTATGGTCATGGATATCTTCGGATTCTGCTCCTTCGCATACAGGGTCGTCTTCATTTTCGTGCTGCTGTCCCTGTCCTCATATTCCAGGGAATCCTCTCCCAACAGTCCATAGAGCTCGTCCAGCCGCCAGCCGGTCAGGGCCAGCTCGCCGTCCTTGGAGGCCGCCCGCCTGGAGTAGCTGTTGGCCTCTATCATCCTCCGCTCGAAGTTCAGCTCCTCCTTTACGATTCTGCCGATGAAGTCTATCCAGGGCCTGGATTTCTCCGTAAAATTGGAGAGGCTGTGGTTCAGGCTGGTGCTGCTGCCGTAGGAGGCGGTCTTGGACTCCTGGACATTGGTGTAGAACTCGAACAGGTCCTTCACCACGAACATCTTCTTCTCCCCCACCTTGAAGGAGACCTTCAGCTCCCCGTTCTTCAAGAGCATCCTGGGAACCAAAGTCATGCTCTCCGCCTTGCCTATGGCATCCGACATCACGATGTTGGCGTGGCTCTCATAAAAGGCCCGTATGAGCTGCATCCCCTGCCAGTCCGTGGCGTCCCCCAGGTTCTTGTCCTGCAGCTCCTCCTCCACTAAAAGCATCAGCGCCGCCAGGTAGGGGCAGTATTCCCTCCTGTAGTACATGCTGTAATAATGCTTTCTGCACTCCGCGCACTGGCACTCCGCGTACATGGCGCCCTCCCTGGAGAACAGCATGTGCACAGGGAAAGCGAACTTCCCCTCCCTGCCCTCTCCCACGGCCTCGCCCACCAGCTCGCTCCTGCTCTCCGCGTATCCGCTCTGGACATCCTGGAGGCTTATCTTTTTCTCCCGGCGCAGGGCCTCCGCCTTCTGGGACACGGCCTTGGTCAGGCGCATGCTCTTCCTGATGGCCGGGATGTCGAAATACTGGTAGCGCCCAAGCTCCTTGTAGTCCGCAAGGCTGCGCGTCCGCGGAGCATCCTCTTCCTCCTGGCGGTTCAGCACGATATATTCCCGCGCGGCCTCTTCCTCTGCCTTTCCGCTTCTCACGTCCTGCGCCGCGCTTTTCACGGCTTCCTCCACCTTCGCTTTATCCCCGCTCCCAGCGCCTGTGGCTGGCCGTCTCTTATGCATCCCCATTCCTCTCTCCGCTCTCTTTCCGCAGCTTGCCTGCTTCTTCTATAGAATAATCCCTTCCCCACATTATAGCAAAATACCGATTCCATTACAATTCCTGTTTTCTTTTAAAACGACTTGTGCTATACTGGGATAAGTTTTCGGACAGCTGACGGAACCGCCGTCCGGGCTTTCGATATTTTTATGAGGGAGGCACAGGCCTTTGAGACAAGAGATGAAACGAATTGTGGTGAAAGTAGGGACTTCCACCCTGACCCATGAATCCGGCGCGCCGAACCTGCGGCGCATGAACCTTCTGGCAAGGATTCTCTCAGACCTCCACGGGATGGGGCATGAGGTGATTCTGGTGTTCTCCGGCGCCATCGCGGTGGGCACCTCCAGGCTGGGCCTTCAGGAGCGCCCCAGGGAGCTCAGGATGAAGCAGGCAGCCGCGGCGGTGGGGCAGTGCCAGATGATGCATATCTTCGACCAGAGCTTCTCCGAGTACAGCCAGTCCGTGGCCCAGATTCTGCTCACCGGGGAAGACGTGGAGGATGAGGGCAGACGGGAGCATCTGAAGGGAACCTTCTCCGCTCTGCTCCAGATGGGCGTCATCCCGGTGGTGAACGAGAACGACTCCGTGTCCTCCGCCGA
>CAOOJO010000484.1 GCA_948496895.1 uncultured Acetatifactor sp.
CCAGGGGGCTGATGGACGAAGTGGTGAAGAAATATAGCTGACGCCTTTTGGGAGACATCAAAGGACCTGTTATTAACAAGTCCTTAGGAAGGCCGTATCGGATTGCCAACGTGGGCATCAGATGCGGCCTTTGCTGCGCCAGGGTCAGGGGACGAGGGCCTGGGGATTCGAAAACCCGAGGGCTGAAGGCAATAAAAGAGTGAACCCGAAAACAGGATTCTATTGTCAAGAATGTTGACTGGTATGCGCGCCGAAGCGCACTAGGGGTATAAATATGGAAAAATGGTATGTGGCCATGAAGAAGGCGGATTTTGACGGATGGGCCAGGAGGTTCGGCATAAGCCCGGTGCTGGCGCGGATTCTGCGCAACCGGGATCTGATTCAGGAGGAGGACGTGGAAAGGTTCCTGCACGGGACATTGGCGGACTGCCACTCCCCCTGGCTTTTGAAGGATATGGACAGGGCCGTGGAGGAAATCCTGGCGGCCATAGAGGAGGGTGTCTCTGTCCGGGTCATCGGGGACTATGACGTGGACGGCATCTGCTCTTCCTATATCCTGACCAAGGGGCTGGGGATTCTGGGGGCTAAGGTGGATACGGCCATCCCCCACCGCATCCATGACGGCTACGGCCTGAACGACCATCTCATCGAAATGGCCCGCCAGGACGGTATCGGCATGATTGTGACCTGCGACAACGGCATCGCCGCCGCGCCCCAGATTGCGTTGGCGAATTCCTATGGCATCAGGGTCATCGTCACGGATCACCATGAGGTGCCCTTCGTGATGACGCAGGCAGACGAGGGTGCAGAAGGCATTTCAGCCGGGGGACAGATGGATAGCGGCTCTGTCCGCAGGGAGCTTCTGCCCCCGGCCCTGGCGGTGATAGACCCCAAGCAGGAGCAGTGCCATTATCCCTTCCCGAACATCTGCGGCGGGGCGGTGGCCTACAAGGTGGTACAGGCCCTGGCGGAGAGGACGGGGAACGGCAGTCTTACAGAGGCCCTGGAGGAGCTGCTGGAATTCGCCGCGCTGTCCACGGTCTGCGACGTGATGGAGCTGAAGGGGGAGAACCGGATTCTGGTGAAGGAGGGGCTGCGCCGCCTGCGGCATACGCGCAACCAGGGAATTCGGGCTTTGACAGAGGTCAACGGCATCGAGCAGGATAAGCTGAGCGCCTATCATCTGGGCTTCGTGCTGGGCCCCTGCCTCAATGCCACCGGCAGGCTGGACACCGCCAGGCGCGCCCTGGAGCTTCTGCAGAGCGGGAGCAGGACAGATGCCATGACGGCTGCCAGGGAGCTGAAGGAGCTCAACGACAGCCGCAAGAACATGACCCTTCAGGGGGTGGAGCAGGCGGAGGAGTATCTGATTCGGCACGGGATGGAACAGGACAAGGTGCTGGTGATTTATCTGCCGGAAGTCCACGAGAGCCTGGCAGGCATCATCGCCGGGCGCATCCGGGAGAACCACCATCATCCCGTGTTCATCCTGACGAAAGGGGAGGAGGGGGTGAAAGGCTCCGGGCGCTCCATCGAGGGCTACCATATGTACGAGGCCATGACGGCGGTGAAGCAGTATTTCACCAAATTCGGGGGACACGCCATGGCGGCGGGCCTGTCCATGCGGGAGGAGGACGTGGAGGACTTCCGGCGAGATCTGAATCGGAATTGTCGGCTGGAGCCGCAGGACTTCATCCCCAGGGTGCACATCGATGTGCCCATGCCCATTAATTACGGTGATATGCGGCTGGCAGAGGAGCTGGAGCTGCTGGAACCTTTCGGCGTAGGCAACCCGAAGCCGCTGTTCGCCCAAAAGGATCTCATTTTCCAGGCGGGGCACAGGATGGGCGTGAACAGGACCTGCGCCAGATATCAGGTGCGCACGGAGGACGGAGCGAAGCGGCAGATTCTCTTTTTCGGCGACCTGGAGAAGTTCGGCGCGTTCCTGGAGGAAAAATACGGCCCGGGCAGCGAGAAGGCGTTGTACGACGGGAGAGGGGCTTTCCGCGTCTCCGTGGCTTATCAACTGGGAAGGAATACCTATCGGGGCAATACGGAGCTGCAGTATGTGATGCAGCATTATTCGTGACAGGGGCAGGAAGGATGGAATTGATGGAAATTCCATTGGAAACGAAGCGGCAACGCAGCGGATGCCTGTGAAAAATGATTGCCGTATTCTGTTTTCTGTGCTATAATAATGCGAATGTTCTGTAAGGGTATGTTCTGAGAGAAGATGCCTATCCGGCAGACCCAGGTCTATGCCGGAGGTTATCGGCACAGGATTCCCGGTGGTGAGGAGCGGGAGGAGGGAAAAGGCGATGAAGGCTTATTTGATTTTGGAAGACGGGACTGTATTCGAGGGGGTACATATCGGAGCCGACAGGGAGATAGTCAGTGAAATCGTGTTCAACACGTCCATGGCGGGATACCTTGAGGTGCTGACCGACCCGTCCTATGCGGGACAGGCGGTCTGCATGACCTATCCCCT
>CAOOJO010000485.1 GCA_948496895.1 uncultured Acetatifactor sp.
GAGGACAGGAAGCTCTCCCCCGATGCGCTCCGCAGGGGGCTTGCCGACCTGAGGCGGCAGACGGAGGCCATCGGGGCGCAGCTGATAGAGCTTCCGGCAGCGGAGGGAGAGCCAGATCCCCTGAGGGAGGCGAACTGGCTGCTGGAGACCATAGGCGGGGATCTGTCGAAGGTGTCGGCCGGGGACGAAGGGCTCCTGACCCTGGCACCTGCCACAGAGACATTTCCGCCCAGCGGAAAGCTTGTGCTGAAGGCAGAGCCCATGAAATGGCTTTTCCTGGGGGACAGCATCACCCACGGCGCGTGGCATACCTATGGCTATGACAGCGTGGCGCAGCTATGGGAGAAGTACATACGGGAAGACTGGGGGCGCAGGGACGACACAATTATCAATACCGGCGTGTCGGGAGCCACGGCGAAGGAGTTCCTGGAGAGGCTGGACGTGCGCTATAAGCCCTATGCGGGCGCGGACGTGGCGGTGATCATGTTCGGCACCAATGACTGCTGCTTCCCGGGCGTGATCGACAGGACCCTGTTCAGGTCCCAGCTGTGCGAAATCGTGGATATGGTGCGGGCCCACGGCAGCCAGGCCGTCCTGCGCGTCCCGCAGCCCCAGAGGGAGGACGCGGGGGAGCGCGCCAGGGCGATCGTGCCCTTCGTCCAGGCGGTGCGGGAGGTGGCCAGGGAGAAGGAAGTGCCGCTGGTGGATCATTTTCAGAATTTCACCGCGCTGCAGCAGAAATGCCAGAAGGCCTTCCTGGGCCGCATGAGCGACGCCGTCCATCCCAATGCCCAGGGACATTACCGGATGTTCCGGGAGATGGCATATGCACTGGACATGGTCCTGGAGGATTCCATGGTATCGCTGGACTATCCTGTTTCGGCAGAAAGCTGACAAAGCAGGACTCAATGCTTTGAGCTTTTAGGCATTGTGCATAATCCATAAAATTGACCTATCAAATTTGGTACTAATTTACAAAAATTAAATATTTGAAAACTTTTTTCATCTTCTTTATTGAAATTTTATAAATTTCAAAGTATAATGACTTTACTATAAACCGCCGCCAATCAAAAAGTCTGTATCGGCCAGGGTCGGAACGAAGGGCAGTCATTTTGAAGCGTGGAGGATTTATAAAAATGGGGTCTTGACCAAATAACCAAAAGGAGGGAATCCAATGAAACAAGACGCTTCTAAAAAACGAAAAGAGCGCATGAAACAGATGAGGCGATACATGCCATTCTACTTTTTTGCGCTTCCGGCTGTCGTCCTTCTGATTCTGTTCAGCTATATGCCCATGCCGGGAATCGCTATCGCGTTTAAGGATTTCAAGATGGCGCGTGGAATCTGGGGGAGCGACTGGATTGGCTTCAAGCAGTTCCAGAAGGTGTTCACCGATCCGAACTTTTCCAGGGTGCTGCTGAACACGATAAAGATCAGCCTGCTGTCGCTGATTACATCCTTCCCGGTCACCATCGCATTCACCCTGATGGTGAACGAGCTGATGAACCTGAAGTTCAAGAAGGTCGTGCAGACGATCACCTACATGCCGCACTTCCTGTCCTGGGTCGTGGTGGGCACCTTCGTCTACCAGATGCTGTCCCCGACCAACGGCATCGTGAACTCGATTCTGGTGGGGCTGGGCATCTTTGAGAAGCCTCTGTATTTCATGGTGCAGCAGAAGCTGTTCATCCCGATCTACCTGATCGTGAACCTGTGGAAGGGCACGGGATACAGCATCGTCATCTACCTGGCCACGATTTCCGGCATTGACACCCAGCTCTACGATGCGGTCATGATCGACGGGGCCAACCGTTTCCAGAAGATTCTCTATGTGACGCTGCCGGCCATGATGCCCACTATGTGCACCATGCTGATCCTCAGCATCGGCAGCCTGATCAGCGTAGGATTCGACCCGATCTTCAACCTGTATAACGATGCGGTATATTCCACGTCCGACGTTATCTCCACATTCGTATACCGGAAGGGTCTCATAGAGAGCCAGTACGCCTTCTCCACGGCGGTGGGCCTGTTCCAGAACGTGGTCAGCCTGTTGCTGGTGATGTTCGCCAACTGGTTCGCGCGCAAGGCGAATCCGGAATACAGGATTATATAGGGATATAGGAAGGAGGAACATGAAAATGGCAAAAAATAAAGAAGAGCAGTATAAGCCGCATAAGATGCAGCAGTCGGTTTACAGCAAGGCCTTTGATGTCTTCAATATCGCGTTCATGGTTCTGTTCTGCATCACGATACTCATCCCCTTTTGGGACATGATCGTGCGCTCCTTTTCCAGAGCCCAGGACATCTCTTACATGCATGTGAACTTTTTCCCGAAGGTATGGTCGCTTGAGGCCTATGCCTACTGCTTTAAGGATTCCGAGATTCTGCATGCCATGCTGATATCCGTGGCCAGGACGGTGCTGGGGACAGCGTTCCATATCATCGTCACCTGTCTGGCGGCCTATACCCTGACCAGAGATCAGA
>CAOOJO010000486.1 GCA_948496895.1 uncultured Acetatifactor sp.
AGCTGCTCCATGGAATACTCCGGCCGCTCCACAACGCAGAGGATTCCCTGGGGGGTCTGGGTGTCCGACATCCTCTGGAACACCTGGCCGTCCACCAGTTCATAGCCCACACGCTCCAGCCTCTCCTGAATAAGCGGCTGCTCTTTCGCCTTTTCCAGGGCCTGTGGCGTGACATAAATCTCCCGTATGGACTGCTCCGGGGCCTCCTCGCACATCTTAAAGCCCTCTGCCAGAAAAATGCCCGCGCCGCGCCGCTCCCTTGTATTGGCCTGCCACTGCGCCACCTGCTTCACCTTTGGATTGGAATGACTGGTAATCATATGACCTCCCTGTTCAGCGGAACAAAATCCGCGCATAAAGGCGGCCATTCCCGCAAACGGCCGCCTTTTTGTATGAACTCTATAGTATGATCAGATGGTAAGCCTCCTGGCCACCTCGTACTGGTATCTGTCGATGTCCTTCTGCATCTGCAGGGCCTCCTCGATGCCGAAGTCCGTGAACTCCCCATAGCGATAGCCCACCACACGGTTAGTCTTGCCCTCCAGCAGAATGTCCACCGCGTAGGAGCCCATGATGGAGGCGGAGTAACGGTCCAGGGCGGTAGGGCTGCCGCCCCTCTGCATGTAGCCCAGGATGGTGGCCCTGGTCTCGATGCCCGTGGCTGCCTCGATGCGCTTCGCCATGGAGGTGGAATGGCCGATGCCCTCCGCGTTGATGATCAGGTGGTGAATCTTGCCCTTCTTGCGGCTCTCGATGATATGGTTGATGATCTCCTGCTCGTTGTAGTCATAGTTCTCGGGGAGCAGGATGTCCTCCGCGCCGTTGGCGATGCCGCACCACAGGGCGATATAGCCCGCATGCCGCCCCATGACCTCGATGATGCTGCAGCGCTCATGGGAGGAGGAGGTGTCCTTTACCTTGTCGATAGCCTCCATGGCCGTGTTCACGGCTGTGTCGAAGCCTATGGTGTACTCCGTACAGGCGATATCCAGGTCAATGGTGCCCGGAATCCCGATAGCATTGATGCCCTGTCTGGACAGCGCCTGGGCGCCGCGGTAGGAGCCGTCGCCGCCGATGACCACGATGCCGTCTATGCCGTGCTTCCTGCAGATCTCAGCCGCCTTCTCCTGGTATTCCACCTTTTTGAACTCCAGGCATCTGGCCGTGCCCAGAACAGTGCCGCCCCTCTGGATGATGTCCGACACGTTGCGGGGAGCCATATCGATGATGTCCTCGTTCAGCAGACCGTTATATCCCTTCTTGACTCCCTTTACCTTCACGCCCCTGTAGATGGCGGTGCGGACCACCGCGCGGATGGCGGCGTTCATGCCCGGCGCGTCCCCGCCGCTGGTCAGGACTGCGATTGTCTTTATTTCCTTTGCCATACTCTCAATCCTCCTGTCGCTATTGCGCGTCCCCCGGCGTCACATCGCCGTATGTTTGGGGACAGATTTATTTTAATGCATTTGCATACGGTTTTCAATACCTATTGCCGTATTTTTACATTTTCCGGGCCAAACAGGCCGCTTAGCCTCTGCTGCAGCTCTCCGTCCGCCCGCACTCTGCGGTTGGGGGGCAGCAGCTTGAAGGCTTTGGTGTCCTTCAGGAAGATGACTACATCGTCGTTTCCATCGGAATCCTCGATGCTGGTAAGCAGTTCCTTCTCTCTGGCCCGGTAGCTGTCCGCATCAGGGAACTGAATCCAGATGCCGTCCGGCACCTTCTTAGGCGGCTTCCCGCTCTGGGCGGCCCGCTCCTTTGCGCCCGCGCCTGCCCTGCCGCCCCATTGGTTCCTGCTGCCCTGACCAGCGCCGCCCTTCCATCCCTCATCCTTCCCGAAGCTTCCGCTCCCATACCGGTTCCGGAACAGAGGGGCGTCTCCAGCCTGTGCCGCGTCCGCAAAGCTGACTACCTCTTCGCAGATCAGCTTGCCGTCCTTTTCCTCCTCCATGCTGGCCCGGCCTCTGATGAAGACTCTCGCGTCTTCCACCAACGCGCTGCCGTATTTTTCATAATCCCTGGGGAACACCACGATTTCCATATTCCCCACCAGATCCTCCAGGTTCAGGAAGGCCATCACCTTGTCGTTCTTGGTGTATTTGATGCTCCTGTCCGCGATCATCCCGCCTACCACCACCCGGGCCTGATCCGCCACCCGGGCGCTGCCGGTCTCCTCGTCCAGGGCGAAATCGTTTGTGGTGTTGGTGATATGCTTCTGCCACAGCTCCTGGTCGGACTCCAGGGGATGGCCGCTTAAGTAGATGCCCAGCACCTCCTTCTCAAAGGCCAGGATCATCTCCTTGGGGTACTCCCCTACGTCAGGCATGCGGATGTCGAACTCCTCCTTCTGGGACTCGTCCGCAATGTCGAAGAGGGTTATCTGTCCCGCCAGATTGCTCTTCCTGTCCTTTGTGATGCGCTCCATGATCTGCACATAGACGCTCATGAACTGCTTCCTGGTGCCGCCCAGGCTGTCCAG
>CAOOJO010000487.1 GCA_948496895.1 uncultured Acetatifactor sp.
CCTCCGGCTCCGCAAAGGACATGCGCAGGCCCTCATCGCCTGCCTCGATCTCCCAGCGCTGGGTATGGGGGCTGGTGCGGAAACGGACCAGGAGCACGATCTTCCCTTCTTCCTCCCCGCAGGACGCCGCCATGACCAGCCGCTCCCTCTCTTCCCCGGGATGATGCCCCCCAAGGGCGGGCTGCACATACCGCATGTCGCACTGGTTCACTGTCCAACAGCCCGTTTTCGCCTCCACGGTCTGGATGCTGCGCCCATCGTCGAAGGACAGATGTACCCTGTCCCCTCCCGACTTGATCCAAAGGCTGCCGAACTGCATGGGGTTCTCGTCCAGGCGGTAGCTCCTGTCGATCTCCGGAAGCGCCCCGCCCCCGGGAATCGGCGGGAAAGCATGCACCTTCCCCTCCCCGGTACCGCCGTCCATGGCCTCCAGCAGCCCGAAGACGCCGTCCATCTCCTTCTGCATATCGGCACAGAAAGCCTGCACGGCCACGAACATGTCCCGCTTGGGCAGGATCACCAAAAGCTGCCCGAAAGCGCCGTCCCCCCGGTAGCCTCCCCTGCTGCACCGCCAGAGCTGATAGCCGTAGCCGCTGCACCAGTCCGGCGTCCCGTTGCCGGAATTGTCGGACACATAGGAGGACGCCTCCCGGATCCATTCCTCGGACAGGATCCGCCTGCCCTGATAGACGCCGCCGCTTAGGTACATCTGCCCCAGCTTCACGATATCGTCGCAGCAGACATGCAGCCCCGCGCCGCCCACGCATCTGCCGTCGGCGCAGCGCCTCCAGGAGATATCCGTCATCCCCATGGGATAGAACAGGTTCTCGCAGGCATACTGGAAAAAGTCCCTGCCGGACACCTTCTCTATCACCGACACCAGCATGCAGCTTGCGCCCGTGTTGTATGTAAAATGCGTCCCCGGCTCATACACAGGCTCCACACCGAAGAACGCCTCCACGGAATCCGGTGCCACGATCATCTCCGGAATGACACATCTGTCATGTCCTGTGTTCATGGAGAGGAGATGGCGCACGGTGATACGGGACATCTTCTCCGAAGCCCCTGTCCTGTCGAAGATGTCCACCAGCCTGTCCTCCACCCGCACAAGCCCCTGCCCCACCGCGATGCCTACCACCGTGGAGGTGAACATCTTGCTCAGGGAATACACCTCCCTGGAGTCTGTGCAGGAGTAGGGCTCCTGTGCCAGGCGCAGGAGCTGTTTTCCCCCGCGGTAGATCTGCATCGTGTGCACCTCAATCTTATTTTCCTCCATGAACTCGAAGAACCGGTCCAAAGCCTTCCCGTCCACTGCCGCATCCACAAACCATTCCATCCGCTCTTCCTCCATTGTTTTTCATGTATTTCTGCACCAATCGGAACTCCCGGCCGGGCCCCTGAATACATCTCCAACGGAATATGCCCGACACATCCGCTGGAGCCTTCCGGCGATGGAATCCATTCCCGTCTGCCCCGACTGGCTTCCAGATGCTTCTATCATAATACAATGGAGCGCTCTCCGCAACTGCTTTTCGCGGCCCTCTGACACCTCGGCGCTTGGGCCATAGCAGCGGCTCTCCGCCCTATCTCCCCCCGCACCCCCGCCGCCCCGCTCCCGGCCGGCTTCCCTGCCCGTCGGCGCAAGACGCCAGCGCGTCCTTCCCGTCCCAGTCCAGGGGCAGCCGTATGCTGATCAGCTCCACGGTGCCGGAAAAGCCCTCGTAGTCCACCATGATGTAATTCCCGCCGCTTTTCAGGCGAAGCTCCGTCTCAAAGCGCCCCTCCTCGTCCACCGCAAGCTCCGCCACCTCCTCGTTCATCCGGATCCTCACCGTGGCCTGTCCCGCCTCCGTCAGTATCCGCCCGTACACCTGCAGCCTGCGGGGCTCGATGGAGCCGCCGCCGAAAACCACGTCCCTTCCCGTGCCCCCCTGGCACTGCGCCTCGTAGCTTCCCACATAGCCGTCGTCATGGCATGCCCGCTGGCCCAGCAGCTCCTCGTCCGCCGTGATCTGCGAAGCGCCCAGCACCCCGACCACATTGTCGGCGATTTTCAGCCACTCCCAGGAATTTACCCTGCGGAAGCCGCAGCCCACCAATGGAAGCACCATGCAGCACAGGAGCGCCGCCCTCATCCATCTCTTCGTCCTTCTCTTCCTGCATCTATCCATGCATCTCTTCATCCAAGACACCTCCCCAATCCTTCCTGTATCTGATGCCATTCATACCATGCATTATACAGGACAGCCCGGCGCCCCGACATCGAATCAGGTGACATTTCCGCCGCCCGGGGTGACATTTTTGTAAGACGCCCGCCAGGTAATTCGGTCAACACTATCCCCTTCGTCCAGCCGAAGCAGCGGCTGAAACACCATTGATTTACCTGGCCGACAGCGATATAATAATGCCAGCGCAAACCTATCCGAACTCCCCGGGAAATGTGGAGAAAACTGCCCTTTCATATCCTA
>CAOOJO010000488.1 GCA_948496895.1 uncultured Acetatifactor sp.
ATGACGCCGGGGTACCTGATGAACCGGTTCCAGACGGACTCCAAAAAGAATTTCATCAATTTCCAGAGCGCGGAATATGATGAGGTCTACAAAAAGGCCCAGGCTACGCTGGATCCCGCGGAGAAGGCGGGGTACTACAAGGAGCTGCAGAAAATCCTCTGCGATGACGCGGGGAGCGTATTCATCCAGGCTCCGGCCAACCAGACGGCCATCAGCAGCAAGCTGGCGGGCTATAAGTTCTATCCTGTGTATGTGCAGGATATGAGCACAGTGTACATCACAGACTAAACAGGAACTGGACTAAACAGGAACTGTCCATCCAGTGCCCGGATTGGTTTACGGACGCACGCACTAAGCGGCCGGAAAGCAATCCAGATTGCATGGGTACTGGAAGGACAGTTCCGGAACTGGAATAGGAGGCGGCAACGTGAAATATCTGGGTAAGAAAATCATCACTCTCATTATGACATTGTTCCTGGTATCCGTCGCCGCCTTCCTTGCGTTCCAGATTATCCCCGGGGACGTGGTCATGTCCATTCTGGGGACGGAGGCCACTCCCGAGAGGGAGGAGCAGCTTCGGGAAGAGCTGGGATTCAATGACCCGCCGGCAGTCCGGTACTTCAACTGGATGCGGGGGGTGGCAAAGGGAGACTTCGGAGTCAGCTACCGCTACTCCAAGAACATGAATGAGATGATGCCCGTGGCAGAGCTCATCGGGGACAAGCTGCCCGTGACGCTGTGGCTGGCTGCGCTGGCATTCGTGCTGATCATACTGGTGTCCATCCCCCTGGGGGTGCTCTGGGCCAGGAGCGGCAGCCGTCTGCTGGATGCGGTGCTGGGCGTGGCGACCCAGGCGGCCATGGCGGTGCCCTCTTTTTTTCTGGGCATTTTGGTGACATATGTGTTCGGCATCGTCCTGAAGCTCTTTGCCCCTGGCGGCTATATCAGCTATGAGGAGGATTTCACAGGATTTTTGGGATACCTGCTGTTCCCGGCGCTGTCCATCGCGATTCCGAAAATCGCCATGACGGCCAGGTTTTTACGGAATTCCATGCTGACGGAGGTGGACACGGACTATGTGCGCACCGCCTACAGCAAGGGCTGTACCAAGAAGCGGGTCATGTACGCCCATGTGCTGCGCAATGCCATGATGCCCGTGGTGACCTTTTTAGGGATGATCGTGGCGGAAATCGTGGCTGGCAGTATCGTCATCGAGCAGGTGTTCGGCCTGCCGGGCATCGGGCGGCTGCTGATTAGTGCCATCTCTACCAGGGACTTCCCGGTGGTGCAGATATTGATTCTGTACATCACCTCTGTGGTGATCATCGTGTACTATTTAGTGGATATGATCTACCGGCTCATCGACCCGCGCATCAGCGTGAAGTAATGAGGAAGCGTATATGGAAAAGATGGATACGGAAGGAAAGCGTTCCGGCATAAAATGGAAGAAAAGCATTCCATGGAAGAAAAGCATTCCATGGAATAAATATCTCGTGGCGGGCCTGGCCATGACGGGGCTTGCGGTGCTGCTCGGCATCGTGGGATTTTTCTGGACGCCCTATAGCACCACGGCTATGTCCGCATCCGAAAAATTCGTGCCGCCCTCCCTGCTCCACATATTCGGCACCGACAATTTCGGCCGGGACATCTTCTCCAGGGTCATGAAAGGATTGGGCACCACTATCGGCATCAGCAGCCTGGTAGTGCTCTTTTCCGGCTCTGCCGGCATCCTCCTGGGGGCGTTTACAGGGTATTTCGGCGGCATCGTGGACGAAATCGTCATGCGTGTCACGGACGCGGTAAACGGATTTCCCAGCATCCTGCTGACTTTGGTCATCATCAGCCTCCTGGGGAGCGGGCGGCAGAATGTAATTATTTCTCTGGGAATCGTGTTCGTGCCCAGCTACGTGCGGATCGTGCGCAGCGAATATCTGAAGCTGCGGGACGCGGACTATATCAGGCGGGCCAGGCTCCTGGGCGTTAAGGACTTCCGCATCCTGTTCGTCCACATCCTGCCCAATATCTTCTCCGTGTTCTGGGTGTCCGTGATGATCGGCTTCAACAACGCCATCCTGGCCGAATCCGGCATGAGCTACTTAGGGATCGGTGTGCAGCCCCCGGAGGCCAGCCTGGGCAACATGCTCTCGGATGCCCAGGGCTATCTCCAGGCCGCGCCCTGGTACGCCCTCTGCGTGGGGCTGTCCATTGTGTGGGTGGTGCTGGGCTTCTCGCTGTTTGGCGAGGGGATACGCAGGGGGAAGGATTCGGAGTGAAAAAGCGGACATTTTTCAGGATAGGAGGTTGGGCTGCAGCCCGGTACGGGCAGCATGCAGGGGCCCAATAAAGGATATTGCCCTCCAGACCAACATCCTGGCCCTGAACGCCTCCGTGGAGGCCGCAAGGGCCGGAGAGGCGGGCAAGGGCTTCGCGGTGGTGGCCAATGAGGTGCGGGAGCTGGCCA
>CAOOJO010000489.1 GCA_948496895.1 uncultured Acetatifactor sp.
TAAAAACGACACTCCATTCCGGCGAAAATCGACATTTTCAAATGGCGCTGACATCCATTGAGCAATATGTCACCGGGCTGATCCAGCGGGATTTGTTCCCGGAAAGGTTTGCAGGATATGGCGCTGTGATGACCCTGGAGCAAAAGGAGCAAATCAAGGCCGCCGCCCAGGCGGCAAGCGATAGGGCCAGCCAGATTACAGATATCATGAATGAAGCACAGCGTCAAATGGATCAGGGCGGACCCGCCATGATATGAACAAAGGAGGAAAACAATATGAAAATGATTGAGTTTGAACGCTGGAAGCCCTCTGAGGATGATCCCCGGAAGCAAACGTATGACGGCCAGCGCACGGCTGAGGAAGTATTTGAGGAGCTGAAGCACCGGCTGGAGGGGCAGGGTTATCTGCCCGATGAATACTTTGATCTGCGCTTTGAATGGGAGAATGGCCGGGAGATCCCCCGGGGTGCGGATCTGTTCTGCACCGTGGACTATGGTGAGAGCGAGGGCGTGTATGTGGACGTGTACCTCAAGTGGTACGATAAAGAGCAGAAAAAGAGCGTCACCGAGAGCTTCATCGTGGGCAAGACCCTGGGCGCGAATGGAAATGACCTGGACCGGATGTTCCTCACCGCCTCCGCCATTACAAAGGCAGTTCATGGCGACCACGCCACCTACGCCCGGCACATGAGGGTCAATGGTCAGGAGGATACAGGCGGCAGAGTGGTGCATCTCAGCCTGCAGGAGGAAAAGGTCATCATCCAGGCGCTGGTGGAGCAGCGGGAGCGGCAGGAGGAAGCAATGTCCCAGACCGAGCAGCTCCTGCGCCGCATGACCGGGGGCATCACCGCTTACATGGACACCGTGGGCCAGCGGCCCCTTCATCTCAGCGACTATGACAAGGCGGTACTGGCCATCCGGGAAGGGGAGATGTCCGCCTTCAAGGAGTTTTGCCCCAGGGCGCTGACGGAGCACGCGGATGAGCTGCTGATCGAGGCGGCTGGCCGCCCCGGCGATGTGGGGGGCAGGATGATGGCCCTGGTGCTGACCAATGATGTACGATTCTCCGAAGAAGTCTATCGTACTGCCTGCGAGGATGCGGTGGACATCGGGGACGGAGACAGGGCGCGGCTCCTGCTGGCTGTGGCGGGCCACTATGTGGAGGGGCTTTCCCCGTCCTTGCACGGAGAGATAGCCAGCTATGCCTACATCGACCACGATTACATCTCGCGGAAGATCATCAAGCACTGTACCGATGAGCAGATCGCCGCCGCTCCGCCGCATCTCCTGGAGCTGTTTGCCGCAGAGCCGAACTATGAAATGCTGTCTACGCTGGTAGAGAAGGGCATCTCAGGAGGGGACAGCGCGGCGAGGATGCTTCATATGCTGACCTACGAAAACCGCAACAGCTGGATTGCAAGAGATCTTCTGGAAATACGGATGTGGGTGGATGTCAACGACTACCATGCCCTCAACGCCTGCGTGGAAAACGGCGCGGTGGATGTGGCCAAGCTGCTGCTGGACGGCGGTATGGACTTCAGGCAGTATCGCCAGCGGTTCCCTGACAACGGCAGTCAGGAGGTCATCCAGGCGCTGGAGGAGCACTGGCAGACGATCTGTGGACAGACCCAGGAGCAGGACGAAGAACAGGCCCCTGCCGGGCCGGAAGCTGGGGGGATGCAGTTTGGTTGATCCCGTCCTGGTGGCAAAAGCCGCCGCCACCCTGCTCACCAACGAAAAGGCCCGGAAGGGCGTGGGCTGGGCCATCGCCGCCATCCTCTCGCCCATCATCGTGGTGGTGGCCCTGCTGTGCGCCCTGGGCTCCGGCGCGGTGAGCCACAATATCTCCGCCGCCCAGCTCTGCTTCCAGGATGGGCCGCTTCCCGACGACACTCCCGCCGAGTACCGCGTGTGCATTGAGCAGATGCGAATCAACTTCGCGGAGCTGGACAGCGCCTTAGTGGAAATCCAATCGAATATGGAGGAGGGCAACAGCCTCGACCCCATCCGGGTCAAGGCTGTGTTTTTCTCTCTGTATTTCGGCGGTGAGGCCCCGCCCATCACCCAATTCGCCCACTGCTTCGCCACCGGCGAGATCCGTACCCGCACCGTAATGGAAACGGACGAGGAGGGTAATGAGATCGAGATGGAGCAGACATACACCGTATTCGTCCCCATTGCGGATATGGATACGGTATATTCCCACATCACCTCCTCCCTGGGTGCTGAGATCACGGAGGAGCAAAAATCCAATGCGGACAATGTGTACAGCCTGATCAAATATGGCTATCCCATAATGGGTCAGGGAGGCAGCTTCGGGGGTTCGGATGTGCCCTTTGTGGGCGCGGATGGTTTCTGCTCCCCGGTGGGGGCTAACTGGCGGAGCATTGTAACCTCTGAATTCGGCGGGCGGCTGGATCCCATCACCGGACAGCGGGACGGCCACACCGGGATGGATCTG
>CAOOJO010000490.1 GCA_948496895.1 uncultured Acetatifactor sp.
CATCGGCAATTATGTGATGTTCGTACAGCTTGGCGGGGACACCACCCAGGTGGAGGAAGAGGGCGAGGAAGCTGTAGTCTCCCGGTGCCAGGAGCAGAACGATAAGGTAATCGAGGCCATCCGCGCCAAGCTCCCCTGAGACGGTGGGGCACGATGGGACAGAAGCTATAGTCGGCATGCGGGCGGGACGGATCCGGAAAGAGCCGCCCCTTAGCGTCAGGTAGGAGAATACAGGAATGGTTTTCAGCAGCATAGTGTTCCTTTTCCGGTTTTTGCCTTTGTTCTTTCTATTATATTATCTGGTTCCCGAGAGGATGAAGAACCTCATCCTCTTTTTGGGGAGCCTTATCTTCTATGCCTGGGGGGAACCGGTCTACATACTGCTGATGCTTTTCTCCACGGTGGCGGATTATATCCACGGACGGCTCCTGGAAAGGCTCCGGGGGAAGCGGGCGGCGAAGGTGGTGCTGCTGTCCTCGGTGGTCATCAATCTGGGGGTGCTGTGCTTCTTCAAATACGCGGATTTCCTGATCGGGAGCGTGAACGCGGTGTTCGGGACGGCCTTCCCGCTCTTCTCCCTGGGGCTGCCCATCGGCATCTCCTTCTACACCTTCCAGACCATGTCCTATACCATCGATGTGTACAGGGGCCAGGCCAGGGTGCAGAAGAACCTTCTGGACTTCGGGGTGTATGTGGCCATGTTCCCACAGCTCATCGCCGGGCCTATCGTGAAGTACCGGGACGTGGAGGCGTCCCTGCACCATCGCAGGATATCGCTGTTCGATGTCAGCGAGGGGCTGAAGCGGTTCTGCGTCGGCCTGGGGAAGAAGGTGCTGCTGGCCAACAACATCGGGGAGCTATGGGCCTTCGTCAGCGCGCAGGACCCTCGCAGGATCAGCATGCTCACGGCCTGGCTGGGCATCGTGGCCTTCGGCTTCCAGATCTATTTCGACTTCTCCGGCTACTCGGACATGGCCATCGGCCTGGGGCGGATGCTGGGCTTCCGGTTCCCTGAGAATTTCAACTATCCCTATATCTCGGCTTCCGTGACGGAGTTCTGGCGCAGGTGGCATATCTCCCTGGGGAGCTGGTTCCGAGAATATGTGTACTTCCCCCTGGGGGGCAGCAGGAGGGGGCTGCCGAAGCAGCTGTTGAATATCCTGATCGTATGGATGCTGACGGGCATCTGGCATGGAGCGGGATGGAATTTCCTGCTGTGGGGGCTGTGGTTCGCTTTTGCCCTGATGCTGGAGAAGCTTTTTCTGGGAAAGCTCCTGGCGTGGCTGCCGAAGGGAATCGGCATCCTGTACACGCTGCTGGTGGCGATGACGGGGTGGGTGCTCTTCGCTCTGGAGACGCCGGCGGGCATCTGGAGCTATGTGAAGGCCATGACGGGGATGGCGGAGAGCCTGATCGACAGGCAGGGCATCTATCTGGGGCGGCAGTATCTGATTCTGTTCCTGATCGGCCTGGTGGCGTCCACGCCCCTGGCCCACAGGCTGACGGAGCATCTGAAGGCTTCCCGGACGGGCTTCCACATCGCCCTGTACCGGTTCGGAGAGAAGTTCATCCCGGCGGCGGTGCTGCTATTGTCCATCGCGGGGATAGTGGACGCGTCCTACAACCCTTTTCTGTATTTCCGTTTTTAGGAATCGGGAATGGTTGACCAGGCGAGTCAAGAGGAATGATTGCATATGGATGAGAAGAGAAGCGCTCTTTTTACGATTATCGTCATCGCGTCTGTCATAGTGGTCTTCACCGTGGCGGACCTGATAGAGGGAGACCGCCTTTATTCGGAGACGGAGAACAGGGTGCTGGCCGCCAGGCCGAAGTTTACGCTGGAAGCCCTGCTGCGGGAGGACTATACGAAGAAATTCGAGGCCTACCTGACGGATCAGTTCGTCAGCCGGGACAAATGGGTGGCGATCAAGACGGGCATGGATCTGGCGCTGCAGGAAAAGGAGATAGGCGGCGTGTACCTGGGCTCCGACGGCTATCTGATAGAGAGGCATCTGCCCGGGGACTACTCCGAGGTGCAGGAGTCCAAGAAAATCGCCCTGCTGGAGAAGCTGGTCTGGGAGTGGGACGCGGGGGTGATGCTGGTGCCCACGGCGGACAACATCCTCACGGACAAGCTGCCTAAGTACGCGCCCTATTATGACGAAAAGCAGCTGCTGGACAAGGTGGCTGCCCATGTGGGGGAGGAGCACTACGTGGACGTGTACTCTGTGCTGCGGGAGCACGCGCAGGAGGAAATCTACTACCGCACGGATCACCACTGGACTTCCCTGGGGGCGGGATACGGCTATGACGCCTGGGCGGCCTACACGGGGCGGCGCGGGGGGCGCTATGCGGCGGAGGACATGGAGCTGGTGGCGGAGGGGTTCCTGGGGACGCTGCAGGCCAAGGT